>NZ_VMLP01000002.1:1639-96197 GCF_013276755.1 Streptococcus sp. 5004
CCAGAGCCTAAGCCAGAAAATTCAAATAGTATCCAGCCAGAATCAAAGATATCAGAAGAAAAACTACCAAATACTGGTACAGAAAAAAATACTAATGTATCAACTATGGGATTACTAGCTATGGTAACAGGATTGGCATTAGGGTTATTTAAGAAAAAAGAAGAATCGGAATAATCTCTATGTTATTTTATCTATGTAATCATTCAGGGCATCTATTTAAAGGTCTATTTAATTATTTTCAAATAGATTATTGAGCATGATTTGATTTTTAATAGCTTCTAAATAAAATATTCTATACTGCTATATTTGGAATTTTTATAAGAAATTATTTTATATCGAGATTTGATGATACTGATAGAAAATTATTATTTTAAAGTAACTCTATCAGAACTTCAATTTTAAGAGATGAAAAATCTTTTCTCCCTTTTTGTGAGGGGAGATTTTTCACTTTTGTCAAATGAAAATAGGAGAGAGAAATATGTCAAGAATTATTACGCTTCATGCTTTTACACAAAAGCAAAGATATGGTTATGAAACTACACAATTTTATCGTGCAAAAATAGCAAGGTATTTAGGATGGGATTATCTACAGCTTGTGACAAATCCACAAGTTAGACCTGACTGGAAAGCTGATTTAAAAAAACTTGGATTTTTAGAAAAGGAATTGATTTGTGTTCCTCATAGTTTTTCTGATATAGGGCATGATTCCTTATCGGTTAAGCCTGAAACTCTCAATTTATCAGATGGTGATACGGTTGAACTCACTGCAGATGGTTTTGTCTCTTCTCTTACGTTAGGAGATGGATCAGGTCGTTACTATTATACAAGTGGTCCATTTCTTTTTGAAAGTTTTAAGGAAAAAGAGTTACAGTGGTTTCATAAAAACGGAGACTTAGCACTTGAGGGACGTTTCATAGACCCATTCATAGAACCTTCTCCTGTTTCTATATTCTATCCAGAATATATTTTTAGAAAAGATGGTATTATCTATTCTGAAGAAGATTTGCTTATTACATTTTTAATTGATACAATCAAAGATAAAGATTTAATTATCCGTGATCAGCACATTATACCTAAGCCTAGTCTCTGGAGATATATGGAGAATACTGGAAAAAAATATTATGAAATGATACATTCAAATGTGAAACTAAATCTTTCTAACGCAAATCTAAGAAAAAAGAATAACTATCTAGTTGCAAGTGAATTGCTAACAGAATCATTGCGTCAGCTAGATTATAACGCAATATTTTTAGCTCCCATTTTTACAGAAAAGAAAGGGAAAGTTAAAGAAATCGGTCCTGTTTTAGACTATTGTTTAGTGGGGCATATGGAGGAAATAAAGAATATTGATCTGGTTATTGAAGTTTTTACGGAATTATATAAACGTGGCTCAAATGTTCATATTACCTTTTATGGTGGATCAGAAAAAAGATTACAGCAACTTCGGAATCAGTATAACCTCCCACCAACAATTCAATTAAAAGGAATGGTGGATAATGTTCCCTATAATCAACACCAATGCTATCTGTCTGCTAGTTATACTGAGTTATTTTCAAATGCCTGTGTAGAAGCTTTGAGCCATGGTTTACTAGCCTTGCTATCAGATGTTGATATTGCTCATCGTTTTTACGCCAATCAGTCAAATGCCATTCGTCTCTTCCAGAATAAGGGACAATTGATTCAAATGATAGAAGAGATGGAGCAGGCGAGCTATCGCCAGTCAAATGCAGAAAATATTGCCCTAGCGGCTCACTATTCACTAGGGACAGTGGCCCAAAGCTATCGTGAACTACTAGATAGGGAATTCTAGTTATCCTATTGCTCTATTTCTGCTTGATTTCATGGACTGCTTATCGGAAAAAAGGGAGAGAGGAGGATTATTATCAGGTTAAGAAAGCTGTTCCTGTGACAGTTCTGGCCTTCTCAGTCTTTGCAACCTTGCTCAACCCCATTTCCTTTCTGACTCTGGTGGAGAATGCCTATACAGGCAGGTCATATCTCTGGTTTGCCCAGTTTGGCATCTTTCTAGCCATTCCACTAGCTCATCGCTATTTTCTGCCCCTCTATCAAAAGGGAAACTATGAGATAGCCTATCATCTTTTAGAGGACAAGTTTCAATCGACTGGCATTCGTTCACTGACCTCAGGACTTTTCATCATTTACCAGTTGGGGCGAATAGCAGTGGTGACCTACTTGTTGTCTCAAACCTTAGCGCCCTTTACCCCTATCAATTAGCTGATCTTGTCTGGTTTACTCTTTCTCTTGACGGTCTATTATCTGGCAAGGGGTGGTGTCTTTTGGTTGTGCTGTGGACGGACTTCTTTCAGGGCTTGGTCCTACTGGCTATATTGGCCCTTTTTCTACCAAGAATTACCCAATCTGTTTTAGTCATGAATAGCAGTCAACAGCTATCTCACTTTGCAGAGACGCTGGATGGGAAGACGGTCTTTATCTTAGTTGCAGGAGCAGGTTTTAGTAGCTTGTTTTCCTACGTTTCTTCGCAGTATATTGTCCAACATTTTAACAGCAAAATGGGGCGTCGAAAAATTGGAAAAATCTTATGGCTACAGGGACTATTGTCCTTTGGGATTGTCAGTTTACTCTATCTGATTAGCACCTTTGTTTAGCAGTTTCATCCTGCTGGCTCTCTTGTAGCGGGTCAATCCACTATCTCATCCAGTATGAATGCAATTGTGACCTGCTTGAAGTTGGATTTCACTTGGTCAAAGATTCGCTGGTCACCAAGCCTCCTGTCCTTTGTCATAGCAGGTCTGTCTTGACTTCTCTGCCTCTTACTCATGAATGCAGAAATTTACTCCATCTACGAATGGATTAACGGCTTTATGGGTCTGACACTAGGTGTGATGGGTGGTTTGTACCTCTTGATCCTACTCCTAAAAAGACCGAGCTTACAACTGGCCAAAATCTATCTGGTCTTTAGTCTAGGAGCCTTGTTTCTCTATCATTACAGTGGTTTATTCGCCAACTCCAATACTTGGTTAAATAGCATCATCACCACCCTATCTGCCCTCTTTATTTCATTTCTAGGAAGACTATATGAAAGCAACATCTAAACCCATAGCCGTCATTTTGATCCGTTCGGGTTCACGTGGCTTAGTGGATAAAAATATCAAACCGCTTGCAGGCAAACCCTTGGTATTCTATACTATAGAAGTCGCTCTAGCCTCCAAGCTATTTAGTGAAATCTGGATCTCCTCAGACTCACTAGCCTATCTCGAACTCTGTCATCAAGCCTATCCAGAGATTCATTGTGTCCACAGACCAAAAGAGTTGGCTTTGGCAACAACCTCTAGTTTAGAGACCTTGCGAGACTTTTTACAGCCCTTTGAGGAAGAGCAGGTCTTTGTGAATCTACAGGTGACCTCACCCTTGAGAGAAGTGGAGCACCTCGTCGAGTCCTATCAACTATACTGTCAGTCTGGCGCCGACCATCTGATTTCCTGTGTTATGGCAGACAAGAGTCGTAGTCTTTACTTGCAATTAGCGGAGTCGTCATTTATCCGTCCGCCTCAGGTTTCCAAGCACTATGCTCGGCAGAAAGAACCTGTCTATTACTATCCAAACGGTAGTATCTGGATTTCTCGCAAGGATCGTTACCTACGAGATGAGACCTTTTACACAGATAAGACAGTAGCCTATGAAATGCCCAAACTCTATTCTTATGATATCGACGATGCCTTGGACTTTGAAGTCGTTGAGACCTTGTTACAACATCACCACCTAGGAGAATCAAAGAGATGAAAAATCTTATAATTGCTACAACGCCCTTGCAGGCCAAGATTGCACAGCATATCAAAGGATTCTATCTTGATCAGGACTTTGTTAGCCTTTATGTCAGTCCTGTAAAAAATGCTCGTCAGGAGCATTATGCTAAGAATTTTGACCATGTTCACTATCCTCAGGATGCAGAGGACTTGGCTCAGATTTGTCAGGAGCTTGCTGGCGACTATGACACCATCTTTTATGCTAGCTTTGACAATAGCTTGATTCTGGACTTGGTTGCTAGTTCAAATTACCATCACCTCATGAGTTTTGATGATGGCTATGCGGATATTTACCCTTTGGGAATGTATGCCCTCCCTCTTCAACCTATTCAGGTGGGACCTTTGGGCTTGACCAGAGATGACTTGATTGAGCGGACGGAAAAGCACTATACCCTCTATTGCAGTGACTACCATGTCGTAGCTAGAGAAAAGCTTGTTTATCTGGAGCATTTTTTTGACCTGCCACAAGCACCCGTCTCAAATGGTAAGACGGTCAAGATCCTGTTGGGGCAAAAGTTCTCTGAAGAGGACGATCAGATCTCCATCCGTTTTATCAGTACCTATGCCAAGGCCTTGGCAATTGATCTCTATCTGCCTCATCCCAAGGAAACCTTCACTATTCCAAACGTGACTTACTTGGAGACGGAGCTGATCTTTGAAGATGTCCTAGCCCAACTCATCCAAGAATACGAGTTCGTTCATGTCTATCATTTTACCTCATCCGTTAGCCTGCACCTTAAAGACCTGCCCCATGTGACCATCACGGGCATTTCCCTCCCCTACTACGAGGACCGTCAAAAAGAATTGCGACGCTTAGGTTGTCAGTTTGAAACGATTTCCCTTGGCTGGTAGCTTAAAGTAAATAACTTTTACCCGTTATTCTAATATTTTTCCATTTTAATAGTAGTCGATAAGTTCCCTTTAGTCTCTTGTTTTCTCCCGTTTTAAAGTGACTCAGGGGGCTTTTTTTGATATAATAAAAAGGACTGTTATCAGTTAGAAAGAGGTTGGTATGAAAGAATTACAAACTGTACTTAAAAACCATTTTGCAATCGAATTTGCAGATAAAAAGTTACTGGAGACTGCCTTTACTCATACGAGTTATGCCAATGAGCACCGCCTCTTAAAAATTTCACACAATGAGCGCTTGGAATTTTTAGGAGACGCTGTTCTACAGTTATTGATTTCAGAATATCTGTATAAAAAATATCCTAAAAAGTCTGAGGGTGATTTGTCCAAACTCCGTGCTATGATTGTCCGTGAGGAGAGTTTGGCTGGTTTTGCGCGTGATTGCCAGTTTGACCAGTTTATCAAGCTAGGTAAGGGGGAAGAAAAATCTGGGGGACGCAATCGTGACACCATTCTTGGTGATGCCTTTGAAGCCTTTCTAGGTGCCCTTCTTTTGGACAAGGATGTGGCCAAGGTCAAGGAATTTATCTATCAAGTCATGATTCCTAAGGTTGAAGCAGGCGAGTTTGAGATGATTACAGACTACAAAACCCATCTCCAAGAGTTGCTTCAGGTCAATGGGGATGTGGCTATTCGTTATCAGGTAATTTCTGAAACGGGTCCTGCCCACGATAAGGTTTTTGATGTAGAAGTTCTCGTTGAAGGTAAGAGCATTGGTCAAGGTCAAGGTCGTTCTAAGAAATTAGCAGAGCAGGAAGCTGCCAAAAATGCCGTTGAGAAAGGGCTGGATTCATGTATTTAAAGGAAATCGAAATTCAGGGATTCAAGTCTTTTGCTGACAAGACCAAGGTCGTCTTTGACCGAGGTGTGACGGCAGTCGTTGGACCCAATGGATCTGGAAAGTCGAATATTACAGAAAGTCTGCGTTGGGCTTTGGGGGAGTCAAGTGTTAAGAGTCTCCGTGGGGGCAAGATGCCGGATGTCATTTTTGCTGGAACAGAAAGTCGCAAACCGCTCAATTATGCTTCTGTTGTTGTGACTCTGGATAATAATGATGGATTTATCAAGGATGCAGGTCAAGAAATCAGGGTGGAACGCCATATCTATCGTAGTGGTGATAGCGAATACAAGATTGACGGCAAGAAAGTTCGTCTTCGTGATATTCATGACCTTTTCTTGGATACAGGTTTGGGACGAGATTCCTTCTCTATTATTTCCCAAGGGAAGGTTGAGGAGATTTTTAATTCCAAGCCTGAGGAACGCCGAGCTATTTTTGAAGAGGCTGCTGGAGTTTTGAAATACAAGACTCGTCGAAAAGAAACTGAGAGTAAACTGCAACAAACTCAGGATAATTTAGACCGCTTAGAGGACATTATCTACGAGTTGGATAATCAAATCAAACCTCTTGAGAAGCAAGCTGAGAATGCCCGTAAGTTTTTAGATTTGGAAGGTCAACGCAAGGCTATTTATTTAGACGTGCTGGTTGCTCAAATCAAGGAAAATAAGGCTGAACTAGAGTTGACAGAAGAAGAGTTGGCACAGGTTCAGGAACTCTTGACGAGCTACTACCAAAAGCGTGAAAAATTAGAAGAAGAAAATCAAACTCTTAAAAAGCAACGGCAAGATTTACAGGCTGAAATGGCCAAAGATCAGGGTGGTTTGATGGATTTGACCAGTCTAATTAGTGATTTAGAGAGAAAATTAGCCCTATCGAAACTGGAATCTGAGCAAGTAGCCCTGAATCAACAGGAAGCACAAGCTCGTTTGGCTGCTTTGGAGGATAAGAGAAATTCACTCAGCAAAGAAAAATCTGATAAGGAAAGCTCTATAGCTCTCTTAGAAGAAAATCTAGTCCAAAATAATCAAAAACTCAATCGTTTAGAAGCTGAATTGCTAGCTTTTTCAGATGATCCTGATCAAATGATTGAGCTCTTACGCGAACGCTTTGTAGCTCTTTTACAAGAAGAAGCGGATGTCTCAAACCAACTGACTCGTATTGAGAATGAGTTGGAAAATAGCCGTCAGCTTTCTCAAAAACAAGCAGATCAGCTACAAAAACTGAAAGAACAGCTGGCTACAGCTAAAGAGAAGGCTAGTCAGCAAAAAGAAGAGTTTGAAACTGCCAAGGAGCAGGTTCAGAAATTATTGGCCGACTATCAAGCTATTGCCAAGAAGCAAGAAGAGCAGAAAGCTTCCTATCAAGCTCAACAAAGTCAACTCTTTGACCGTCTGGATAATCTCAAAAACAAGCAGGCCAGAGCTCAGAGTTTGGAAAATATCCTTAGAAATCACAGTAACTTTTATGCAGGTGTTAAGAGTGTTCTCCAAGAAAAAGATCGCCTTGGTGGGATTATTGGTGCTGTTAGTGAGCATCTGAGCTTTGATGTGCATTATCAAACTGCGCTGGAAATCGCGCTAGGAGCCAGTAGTCAGCATATTATTGTGGAAGATGAACATGCAGCAACTAGGGCCATTGATTTTCTCAAACGAAACAGATATGGTCGCGCAACCTTCCTTCCTTTGACAACGATCAAGGCGCGTACGATTTCTAGTCAGAACCAAGATGATATTGCTGCAAGTCCAGGATTTCTGGGCATGGCAGACGAGTTAGTTACTTTCGATACTAGACTGGAAGCCATTTTCAAGAACTTGCTAGCTACGACGGCTATCTTTGATACAGTAGAACATGCGCGTGCGGCTGCTCGACAGGTTCGTTATCAGGTTCGTATGGTGACATTGGATGGGACAGAGTTGCGCACAGGTGGTTCTTATGCAGGTGGAGCCAATCGCCAGAACAACAGTATTTTTATCAAGCCAGAACTGGAGCAATTACAAAAAGAAATTGCTGAAGAAGAAGTAAGCTTGCGTTCTGAAGAGGTGGCTTTGAAGACCTTGCAAGACCAGATGGCAGTATTAACTGAAAGATTAGAAGCTATCAAATCTCAAGGAGAGCAGGCTCGTATTCAGGAGCAGGGCTTATCGCTTGCTTATCAGCAGACCAGTCAGCAAGTTGAAGAACTGGAAACTCTTTGGAAACTTCAAGAAGAGGAATTAGATCGTCTTACTGAGGGAGATTGGCAAGCAGATAAGGAAAAATGCCAAGAGCGCCTTGCTACCATTGCCAGTGAAAAGCAAAATCTGGAAGCTGAGATTGAAGAGATTAAGTCCAACAAAAACGCCATCCAAGAACGCTATCAAAACTTGCAGGAAGAGGTGGCGCAAGCACGCTTGCTTAAGACAGAACTGCAAGGGCAAAAACGTTATGAAGTGGCTGATATTGAGCGTTTAGGCAAGGAATTGGACAATTTAGATATCGAACAAGAGGAAATCCAGCGCCTTCTTCAAGAAAAGGTTGATAATCTGGAGAAGGTTGATACAGAATTGCTCAGTCAACAGGTTGAAGAAGCAAAAAACCAGAAAACAAATCTCCAACAAGGTTTGATTCGCAAGCAGTTTGAGTTGGATGATATTGAAGGGCAACTGGATGATATTGCTAGTCATTTGGATCAGGCTCGCCAGCAGAATGAGGAGTGGATTCGCAAGCAAACACGTGCTGAAGCCAAGAAAGAAAAGGTCAGCGAGCGCTTGCGCCATCTACAAAGTCAATTAACAGACCAGTATCAGATTAGCTATACAGAAGCTTTAGAAAAGTCTCATGAGTTGGAAAATCTCAATCTGGCAGAGCAAGAGGTTAAGGATTTAGAGAAGACTATTCGCTCACTGGGTTCTGTCAATTTAGATGCTATTGAACAGTACGAAGAAGTCCACAATCGTCTGGATTTCCTAAATAGCCAGCGAGATGATATTTTGTCAGCGAAAAATCTGCTTCTTGAAACTATCACAGAGATGAATGATGAGGTCAAGGAACGCTTTAAATCAACCTTTGAGGCCATCCGTGAGTCCTTTAAAGTGACCTTCAAGCAGATGTTTGGCGGAGGTCAGGCTGACTTGATTTTGACTGAGGGAGACTTACTGACAGCTGGGGTTGAGATTTCTGTTCAACCACCAGGCAAGAAAATCCAGTCTCTCAACCTCATGAGTGGTGGGGAGAAAGCCTTATCAGCTCTAGCCTTGCTTTTCTCTATCATTCGAGTTAAGACTATCCCGTTTGTTATCTTGGATGAGGTGGAAGCTGCGCTGGATGAAGCTAATGTTAAACGTTTTGGGGATTACCTCAATCGCTTTGATAAAGACAGTCAATTTATTGTCGTGACTCACCGTAAGGGAACCATGGCAGCGGCTGATTCTATCTATGGAGTGACTATGCAAGAATCAGGTGTTTCAAAGATTGTTTCAGTTAAGTTAAAAGATTTAGAAAGTATTGAAGGATGACAATTAAACTAGTAGCAACGGATATGGATGGAACCTTCCTAGATGGGAATGGGCGCTTTGATATGGACCGCCTCAAGTCTCTCTTAGCTTCCTACAAGGAAAAAGGGATTTACTTTGCGGTAGCTTCGGGTCGAGGATTTCTGTCTCTAGAAAAATTATTTGCTGATGTTCGTGATGACATTATTTTCATCGCGGAAAATGGCAGTTTGGTCGAATATCAAGGTCAGGACTTGTATGAAGCGACCATGTCTCGTGACTTTTATCTGGCAACTTTTGAAAAACTGAAAACGTCACCTTATGTCGATATCAATAAATTGCTTTTAACAGGGAAAAAAGGCTCTTATGTTCTGAATACGGTTGATGAGACCTATTTGAAAGAGAGCCAGCATTATAATGAAAATATCCAAAAAGTAGCGAGTTTAGAAGATATCACTGATGACATTTTCAAATTTACGACCAACTTCACAGAAGAAACGCTGGAAGCTGGAGAAGCTTGGGTCAATGAACATGTTCCTGGTGTTAAGGCCATGACAACTGGCTTTGAATCTATTGATATTGTTCTGGACTATGTCGATAAGGGAGTGGCCATTGTTGAATTGGCTAAAAAACTTGGTATCACAATGGATCAGGTTATGGCTTTTGGAGACAATCTTAATGACTTGCACATGATGCAGGTTGTGGGACATCCTGTAGCTCCTGAGAATGCACGACCTGAAATTTTAGAATTAGCAGAGACTGTAATTGGTCACCATAAGGACCAGTCGGTTATAGCTTATATGGAGGGCTTATAATGGCAGATATAAAATTGATTGCATTGGACTTGGATGGGACCTTGCTGACTACTGATAAAAGGCTGACGGATCGTACCAAGGCAACCTTGAAAGTTGCGCGTGATCGTGGTATTAAGGTTGTATTGACAACTGGTCGTCCCTTAAAAGCTATGGATTTCTTTCTCCATGAGCTAGGGACTGACGGCCAGGAAGATGAGTATACGATTACATTTAATGGTGGTTTGGTTCAGAAAAATACAGGTGAAATCCTTGATAAAACAGTCTTTTCATATGATGATGTGGCACGCTTGTATGAAGAAACAGAGAAATTATCACTGCCTCTTGATGCCATCTCAGAAGGAACAGTTTATCAAATCCAATCAGACCAAGACAGTCTTTATGCCAAATTCAATCCAGCTTTAACTTTTGTACCAGTTGACTTTGAAGACCTTTCTAGTCAAATGACCTACAACAAATGCGTGACTGCTTTTGCTCAAGGACCCTTGGATGCAGCTATTCAGAAGATTTCTCCAGAATTGTTTGAACAATATGAAATCTTTAAATCACGTGAAATGTTGCTAGAGTGGTCACCAAAGAATGTTCATAAAGCAACAGGTTTGGCAAAACTAATCAGTCATTTGGGAATAGACCAAAGCCAAGTCATGGCTTGTGGTGATGAGGCCAATGACCTTTCTATGATTGAGTGGGCAGGGCTCGGTGTTGCCATGCAAAACGCTGTTCCTGAAGTCAAGGCGGTTGCAAATGTTGTGACTCCTATGACCAATGATGAAGAAGCTGTTGCTTGGGCAATCGAAGAATACGTGCTAAAGGAGAACTAAGATATGGGATTGTTTGACCGTCTATTCGGAAAAAAAGAAGAACCTAAAATCGAAGAAGTTGTAAAAGAAGCTCTGGAAAATCTTGATTTATCTGAAGCTACTGAGACTGCCCTTACAGAAGCTGAGGAAGTTTCTCAAGAAGAAGCAGAAGTTGAAATTGTTGAACAAGCTGTGCTCCAAGAAGAGGAAATCCAAGATACAGTTGAAGAAAATAAGAATTTAGAGCCAGTTGTAGAAGTTCAACAAGAAGAAGTCGCAGAGGAAGAGAACCCTGAGCTTGAAGAAGCTGTGGAAGAAAATAATTCTGAAGTGCTTGAACCAGAAACTCCTCAAGCAGAAGAAACCGTTCAGGAAAAATATGATCGCAGTCTTAAGAAGACTCGTACGGGCTTCGGTGCTCGCTTGAACGCCTTCTTTGCTAACTTTCGCTCTGTTGACGAAGAATTCTTCGAGGAATTGGAAGAACTGCTGATCATGAGTGACGTTGGTGTCCAAGTCGCTTCTAACTTAACTGAGGAGCTACGCTACGAAGCCAAGCTCGAAAACGCCAAGAAACCTGACGTACTTCGTCGCGTCATCATTGAGAAATTGGTTGAGCTGTATGAAAAGGATGGCAACTACGATGAAAGTATCCATTTCCAAGATGGCTTGACAGTCATGCTCTTTGTTGGGGTTAATGGTGTCGGGAAAACAACCTCTATCGGGAAACTAGCCCACCGTTTTAAACAAGCTGGTAAGAAGGTCATGTTGGTTGCGGCAGATACCTTCCGTGCAGGAGCAGTAGCACAGCTAGCTGAATGGGGCCGTCGTGTTGATGTTCCAGTAGTAACTGGACCTGAAAAAGCTGACCCAGCCAGTGTGGTTTTTGATGGTATGGAACGTGCCGTGGCTGAGGGTATCGATATTCTTATGATTGATACAGCTGGTCGTTTGCAAAACAAGGAAAACCTTATGGCTGAGTTGGAAAAGATTGGTCGCATCATTAAACGTGTTGTGCCAGAAGCACCCCATGAAACCTTCTTGGCACTTGATGCATCAACAGGTCAAAATGCCCTGGTACAGGCCAAAGAATTTTCGAAAATCACTCCTTTGACAGGAATTGTCTTGACTAAGATTGACGGAACAGCTCGAGGTGGTGTGGTTCTAGCTATCCGTGAAGAACTCAATATTCCTGTAAAATTGATTGGTTTTGGTGAAAAAATAGATGATATTGGAGAGTTTAACTCAGAAAACTTTATGAAGGGTCTCTTGGAAGGCTTAATCTAATCAGAAGCAAAAATCCTGCAAGATACAAACTTGCAGGAAATTTTTTTATTCTAAACGACCATCTTGACGATAGGCGATATCTGGTTGCCAAGTCCATTTGGCACCGAATTTTTCAAGTAAGTCAAAGCTTGCTTGAGGTCCCATGCTTCCAGCTTTATAGTCATGAAGTGGGGCACCATTTTCAGCCCAGAGTTCTTCGATACGGTCAATCAATTTCCATGACGCACCAACTTCATCCCAGTGGCTAAAGTTTGTTGAGTTGTTATTTAAGACGTCATAAATCAATTTTTCGTATGGTTCTGGAGAAGCACCAGTTGCAGTCGCATCTGTACGGTAATCAAGTGAGTTAGGAGCCAAGTTAAATTCTTCTCCTACTTGCTTCCCATTTAGGCTAAGAGAGAAGCCTTCTGTTGGTTGGATATAGATGGTCAAAATGTTTGGAGCAAGTGGTTCTCCAAAGATAGAGTCCATTTGTTTAAAGACGATGTTGACATGAGTTCCTTTTTCAGTCAGACGTTTACCAGTGCGGAAGAAGAAAGGAACACCACGGAAGCGATCACTGTCCACAAAGAAGGCACCAGATGCAAAGGTTTCAGTTGTAGATTCTGGATTCACATTTGGCTCGCTACGATAAGAGATATATTTCATGCCATCAATCTTACCTGAACGGTATTGACCACGGATAAAGTGTTCTTTAAGCTCTTCATCCGTTGGATGATAGAGGTTTTTAAAGACCTTAATCTTTTCGGCACGGATCTCGTCTTTTGTGAAGCTTGCTGGCTTATCCATGGCAAGAAGAGAAAGAAGTTGCAAAGTATGGTTTTGTACCATATCACGGAGGGCACCAGATTGGTCATAGTAGCCACCACGTTCTTCTACACCCAAGCGCTCTGCAAAGGTAATTTGAACATTGTCGATAAAATCCTTGTTCCAAACATTTTCAAAAATCAGGTTTGCAAAGCGAACTGCAAAGATACTTTGGATCATTTCCTTACCAAGATAATGGTCGATACGGAAAATTTGTTCTTCGTTAAATGTTGCCAAGAGTTCGTCATTCAACTTGCTTGCAGTTGCATAATCTGTACCAAATGGTTTTTCAACGATTAAGCGTTCAAAACCTTTACCATCCACAATGTTTTCAGACTTGAGGTGTTTGGCGATAGTTCCAAAGAACTGAGGTGCCATAGACAAGAAGAAGAGCTTGTTGTGTTCAGCTTGGTACTTGTCATTTAGTTCAGCCTGCAATTGACGCAAAGCAATGTAGTGTTCCGTATCATTGACATCATGACTTTGATAGTAGAAGTGGCTAGCGAATTCTTGAGCCTGTTCGGTACTATCTGCCAAATCAAGGATCGATTCGACTACAACAGATTCAAAATATTCCTTACTCCAAGGACGACGGGCAGTTCCAATGACAGCAAAGTGCTCGGAAAGATTGCCGGATTTATATAGTCTAAATAGGGAAGGGTAGAGCTTGCGTTTAGCCAGGTCTCCACTCGCACCGAAAATTGTAACAATAACCTTAGATGACATCTAGCTACCTAATTTCTATTTTTATTCCTAGTCTTGCTAGGTATGAGGAAACCTCATTTCATAAACTTAATTCTAACATAATTTTCCGAAAAATCAAAAAATCCAATACGAGATAGAAAAAAACTGCAAGGAAATCCTTACAGTTTGAGTTTAGACGTTTAAGACCTTATCCAAGAAATCTTTCAGACGTGGGTGTTGTGGGTTGTCAAAGATTTGATCAGGTGTTCCGTCTTCAAGGAACTCGCCATCTGCAGTAAAGATAACGCGGTTGGCAACCTGACGAGCAAATCCCATCTCATGGGTTACGATAATCATGGTCATGCCTTGCTCAGCCAATTCCTTCATAACGTTTAGTACGTCTCCAACCATCTCAGGGTCAAGGGCAGAAGTTGGTTCATCAAAGAGCATGATGTCTGGATTCATTGCAAGTCCACGAGCGATGGCCACACGTTGTTTTTGACCACCTGATAGGCTATCTGGGTTAGCATTAGCTTTATCTGCTAGTCCAACCTTTTCAAGCAATTCCATTCCCAATTTTTCAGCTTCTTCCTTAGTCATCAACTTGTGCTCAATAGGAGCAAAGGTGATGTTGTCCAATACAGACATGTGTGGGAAGAGATTGAAGTGTTGGAACACCATTCCGATATTTTCACGGACGTGGTCAACGTTGGTTGTTTTTTCAGTTAAGTCATAACCGTTCACAGTGATGTGACCGCTAGTAACTTCTTCCAAAAGATTTAGGCTACGAAGGAAAGTTGACTTACCAGAACCTGAAGGACCAATGATACAAACAACATCTCCTTCATAGAACTTGGTCGTAATTCCTTTTAAAACTTCATTTTTTCCGTAGCTTTTGTGTAAATCATTTACATCAATTTTTAATTTTGCCATTAACGAATCCTCTTTTCTAAGCGTTTCGCTAGTTTAGTCAAAAGTGTGATAATTACAAGATAGAAGATAGCAAGGATTGCATACATCTTGAAACTTTGGTAGTTACGGGCGATGATAATCTTGCCAGTTTGGAAGAGTTCAACCAAACCGATAGCAGATACGATGGTTGTATCTTTAAGAGCGATAACGAATTGGTTAACAAAGTTTGGCAACATCAATTTAGTTGCTTGTGGCAAGATAATCTTACGCATGGTTTTTCCATAAGAGATACCCAAGCTTCGGCTGGCTTCCATTTGACCAACCGGAACAGCCTGAATACCACCACGAACGATCTCAGCGATATAAGCAGCCGCATTGAGCGATAGGGCAATGGTACCAGCTACAAAGTCGTTAATTGGACTTTGTTGTCCTGTGATAGACTCGATGAAATTTGGAATTCCCCAGAAGATGAAGGCTGCAAGAATCATCAATGGGATACCACGAATGACATCAACGAAAATCTCAGAGATCACACGAAGAGATTTGTAGGGGCTGACACTAAACATACCGAAGATAATCCCGATGACAATGGCAATAGCAAATGAGATAAGAGCTAGAGCAAGAGTGATACCAAGGCCACTAAGGAGCTGTTTGTAGTTGTTTTGAAGCAAGCCCCAGATAGTTGTTTCGTCAACAGTGCTTGTTGAAGCAGTTGATGACTCACTAGCTAGGTATTTGTCAAGAATCTTTTGGAATTCTCCGTTTGCTTTAAGGTTTGCAAGTCCGTTATTGAACATTTCAATCAGTTCTGGATTTGATCCTTTTTTAACGGCAAAGGCTGTTTCACCGATTGGAGTTCCAGCGATTGGAGTTTTCAATTTTTGTCCTTGGCTGATAGAATATTTGAGAACAGGCTCATCATCCATAACCGCATCGATGGCACCAGTATTTAAACTGTCATACATTGATGAACCATCAGCGAAGGTTTTGATTTTGTAGCCGTATTTGCTTTGATTTTCTGTTAGGAAGGTTTGAGAAGCCGTTCCGTTTTTAACACCAACTGTCTTCCCTTTTAAATCTTCATAAGAAGCAATGGTGCTTGATTCTTTGACACCAAGGATAGTATTGGCAGTGTAGTAGGATTCTGAGAAGTCAAAAGTTGCCTTACGAGCATCTGTGACAGACATACCAGCAATGATACCATCAGCTTGTCCAGCTTGAACAGCACTGATAGCAGCATCGAAACCAGGGTTGGTGATTTCAATTTCAAAACCTTGGTCTTTAGCGATTGCCTTAATCAATTCCATATCAATACCAGTAAATTGGTTACTTGAGTTTTGGAAAACAAAAGGTGCAAAAGAAGAATCGCTGGCAATAATGTATTTAGCTTTAACAGGAATGGCTTTTAATCCTGCTAGAGTAGTTGTAGTTGGCACTGCTGAAGATGATGAAGCAGTCCATTTCTTAATGATTTTATCAAGACTACCATCTTTTTTCATTTCAGCCAAGGCTTGGTTAAATTCAGTAACTAGGTGCTCGTATTTGCTTCCTTTTTTAACACCGAAAGCAAAGCTACCTACAGCTTCCCCATCCATTTCAATATGGAGGTCTTGCCCTTGGTTAATGGCATACTCTATAACAGGTTTGTCATCCATCATGGCATCGATGGCACCAGCACTCAAGCTGTTGTTCATCAAATCACCAGTGTCAAATGTTTTAATAGTGAAGCCGTATTTATCTTTGATTGTTTCAAGGAAACGTTGAGCGGCTGTTCCGTTTTTAACACCAACAGTTTTGCCAGTTAATTGGTCGTACTTGCTAATTTTGTGTGCCTTTGTAGTTGCAATGACAACTTTTGTATCATAGTAAGTATCAGACATGGTGAAGACTTTTTCACGTTCTTTCGTCTTTGTCATCCCTGCCATGATAGCGTCAGCTTGACCAGCTTGAACCGCATTGACCGCTGCATCAAATCCAGGATAGGACATCTGAATATTCCATCCTTTAATCTCTGCGACTTTGTTAATAATGTCAACATCAATTCCTTTATAAGTTTGATCTGAATCTTTAAACTCAAAAGGTGCATAGGCGGTATCAGACACAATCTTAATCGTCTCTGCTTTTGCAATACCTAATGAGAAAATTGGGAATAAAATTAGCAAAAATGCTAGAAATTTTTTCTTCATTTTTAGTCTCCTTTTCCGAATATTTTTCCATTATATCAGAAAAAGTAAAAAAAGGCAAATTTTTATATTTTTGTGTCAGAAAATGTAACATTGTTTTTCTTTTCTTTCTTTCTTGAACTGCTACCACAAAGTGCTATAATAATAGTATATAATAGAAGAAAAGAGGACAGAGATATGAAGAACAAAAGAATATTTAAAGACTTCCAAACTTCAAAAATGAGTTTAAACATTTACACAAGCCCCTTGTTAGCTCTATTTTTCGTCTATATATCTGAGTTCATATCTTCTCTATTTTTTGGCCTTAGTTTTTTAGCATTGATCGGGCTATTTGGCAATCTTGGTATGGGTGGTCAAAGAATTGCAGATTTCCTTCAAATGTTATTTCAGAATTTATCTGATAAAACAAGTGACATCCATTTAATATTTGAATTATTGTCCTTTGGTTTTATCATCTTAACTGTGTTTAGATGGACTAGAAAAGTAGAGAAAAGACCGATTCGAACCTTGGGATTCTATAAAGAAAATTTTTTAAGTGCCTTATTTAAAGGATACGGTCTTGGTCTATCCCTCTTTATACTTGCTTTGGCTGGACTAGTAGTGTTGGGGCAGTATCAATTTGACTCCATTCACTTGGATACTTATTCGCTAGCTTTTACTTTATTTACAATACCTTTTTGGATTTTACAAGGAACGGCAGAAGAATTGGTTACTCGTGCTTGGCTGATTCCACAATTGGCTAAGAGAACTAATCTTAAAGTCGCTATTATCATATCTAGTAGTCTCTTTACCTTACTTCATTTAGGAAATCCAGGCATAACTTTCTTATCTGCAATTGATCTCTTTTTATTCGGAGTTGCCATGTCCCTATATCTTCTTAAAACAGATACTATATGGGGTATAGGTGGTATTCATGGAGCTTGGAATTTCGCACAGGGAAACCTCTTTGGAGTATTAGTTAGTGGTCAGTCTTCAGGAACCTCAATCATGAAATTTACTCCACAAGGCAATCAAGACTGGCTTTCTGGTGGGTCTTTTGGTATTGAGGGTTCCATCGTGTCCAGTATTATTTTGTTTGTGCTGATTCTTTATCTCGCTTATCAATTAAAGAAAGAAAATGAAAGGATGTGACTTCGGTCCGTCCTTTTCTTCGTGAAAATGCTACAAGTATGCTAAAATAGGAATAGCACATCGAGAGAGGATTCTTATGATCAATCGCATTACAGATAATCAATTTAAACTAGTATCAAAATATCAACCATCAGGAGATCAACCCCAAGCTATCGAGCAGTTGGTTGATAATATCGAGGGTGGAGAAAAAGCTCAGATTCTGATGGGGGCGACCGGAACAGGGAAGACCTATACCATGAGTCAGGTCATTTCTAAAGTCAGTAAACCAACTCTGGTCATTGCCCACAATAAAACTCTGGCAGGACAACTTTATGGGGAGTTTAAGGAATTTTTCCCTGAGAATGCTGTTGAGTACTTTGTGTCTTACTATGATTATTACCAACCTGAGGCCTATGTCCCTTCTAGTGATACCTATATTGAGAAGGATAGTTCTGTCAATGACGAGATTGACAAGCTCCGCCACTCAGCTACTTCAGCCCTTCTTGAGCGTAACGATGTTATCGTCGTGGCTTCTGTCTCTTGTATCTATGGTTTGGGTTCGCCCAAGGAATACGCTGACAGTGTTGTGAGTCTGCGTCCAGGTCTTGAAATTTCTCGTGATAAACTCTTGAATGAATTAGTTGACATCCAGTTTGAACGTAATGATATTGATTTCCAACGGGGAAGATTTCGTGTGCGTGGGGATGTGGTGGAGATTTTCCCAGCTTCCCGTGATGAGCATGCCTTTCGAGTAGAATTTTTTGGAGACGAAATTGATCGTATTCGTGAAGTGGAAGCTCTGACAGGTCAGGTATTGGGAGAAGTGGATCATTTGGCGATTTTCCCAGCTACTCACTTTGTGACCAATGACGACCACATGGAAGTTGCCATTGCTAAGATTCAAGCAGAGTTGGAAGAGCAACTAGCTGTCTTTGAAAAGGAAGGCAAATTGCTTGAAGCCCAGCGCTTGAAACAACGGACAGAGTACGATATCGAAATGCTGCGTGAGATGGGCTACACCAACGGGGTTGAAAACTATTCACGCCACATGGATGGACGTAGTGAGGGTGAGCCTCCTTATACGCTCTTAGATTTCTTCCCAGATGATTTCTTAATCATGATTGATGAGAGCCACATGACCATGGGACAAATCAAAGGCATGTACAATGGAGACCGTTCTCGTAAGGAAATGCTGGTGAATTATGGTTTCCGCTTGCCATCAGCTTTGGACAATCGTCCTCTCCGTCGGGAGGAGTTTGAGAGTCATGTCCATCAGATTGTTTACGTTTCAGCGACACCTGGTGACTATGAAAATGAACAGACTGAGACAGTGATTGAGCAAATCATTCGTCCAACGGGACTCTTGGATCCTGAGGTGGAAGTTCGTCCGACTATGGGACAGATTGATGACCTCTTAGGTGAAATCAATGCCCGTGTTGAGAAAAATGAGCGTACCTTTATCACCACTTTGACCAAGAAAATGGCAGAGGACTTAACCGACTACTTCAAGGAAATGGGCATCAAGGTCAAGTACATGCACTCGGATATCAAGACTTTAGAGCGGACAGAGATTATCCGTGACCTGCGTTTGGGTGTCTTTGATGTCTTGGTCGGAATCAACCTCCTCCGTGAAGGGATTGACGTTCCTGAGGTAAGCTTAGTTGCCATTCTCGATGCTGACAAAGAAGGTTTCCTTCGTAACGAGCGTGGACTCATCCAGACCATTGGTCGTGCTGCTCGTAATAGTGAGGGACATGTCATTATGTATGCGGACACTGTGACCCAGTCTATGCAACGTGCTATCGATGAAACGGCCCGCCGTCGCAAAATCCAGATGGCTTATAATGAAGAACACGGTATTGTGCCTCAGACAATCAAGAAAGAAATCCGTGACCTGATTGCCGTGACCAAGGCAGTTGCTAAGGAAGAAGAAAAAGAGGTCGATATCAATAGTCTCAACAAACAAGAACGCAAAGAACTTGTTAAGAAACTGGAAAAACAAATGCAAGAAGCCGTCGAAGTGCTTGACTTTGAACTAGCAGCTCAGATTCGTGATATGATGCTGGAAGTCAAGGCGTTGGATTAGGGGAATTTTATGAATATTTTAGTTATTAATGGACATCCTGATAAAGAAAGTTACTGTCAAGCAATTTTTCAAACGATTGTAGAAAGTATAGACTCAAAGAGACATGAACTTGAAGTGATTAATCTTAATGAGGAAGAGTTTGATCCTGTTTTACGTTATGGTTATCGGCAAAGGATGGAGGACGATCCGTTTATTCTACGCTCTCAATCATTAATCCAGTGGGCAGATCATTTCATTTTTGTTTATCCTATTTGGTGGAGTAGTATGCCTAGTCTATTGAAGGGCTGGATTGATCGTGTTTTTACGCCAGGCATTGCATACTCTGCAAATAATCGAGGAAGCTTTATTTTGAACTACTTGAGAGGTAGACAGTTCAAAAAGTTACTAAAAGGAAAAACAGCTAGTATCTATGCAACTTCTATGGCACCAACTTGGTGGTACAAAGTATTTTCAGGTCCTATTAACATTCCAGACAGTTATGGAATATCGGTATTAAAGAATGCTGTATTGAATCACTGTGGCATAAAAACAAAGAGGGTTTCAATCTTAGGAGAGTTAGGCCGTGAAGTAAATACAAGTTCAACAAGACAAAAATTTCTACAAAAAGTGGCAAAGGAAGTTAGGGTGTTGAATTAAGGAGAAGAAAACAAATGACGGTTATTATCAAATCAATGGAAACTCCTGAAGAGATAGAAGATAAATCCCTCGTTCACTGGCAAACGTGGAGAGAGGCTTATGATAACCTTTTGCCTGCAGAATTTCAGGAGACAATGACATTAGAAAGATGCCGATTCTTTAGTCAAAAGTATCCAGAAAATACATTGATTGCGATGGATGGCGTGAAGGTGGTTGGTTTTATCAGTTATGGTAATTTTCGTGATGAGACTATTCAAGCTGGTGAAATTATTGCTTTATATGTTTTAAAAGACTATTACGGAAAAGGCATTGCACAAAAGTTAGTGAGAGCAGCTTTGACTGCTCTTGATCATTTTTCTGAAATTTTCTTATGGGTATTGAAAGATAATAAGCGCGCCATTGCTTTCTATCAAAAAATGGGTTTTACTTTTGATGGCCAAGAAAAAATCCTTGAACTTGGAAAGCCTATAAAGGAAAAACGGATGGTGTTCTATTCTAAATAATTCTCAAAAGTAAAAGCTAATATGGTACCAAGTCTGAAAATTTAATAAATTAGAAAGCGAGTAAATCCATGTCCCGTTCCCAATTAACGATTTTAACAAATATTTGTCTGATTGAAGACCTAGAAAACCAGCGCGTGGTGATGCAGTATCGCGCTCCTGAAAACAATCGCTGGTCTGGTTATGCCTTTCCAGGAGGTCATGTAGAAAATGGCGAGTCTTTTGCAGAGTCAGTCATTCGTGAAATCTATGAAGAAACAGGATTGACTATCCAAAATCCTCAACTTGTCGGTATTAAAAATTGGCCACTAGATACAGGTGGGCGCTATATTGTCATTTGTTATAAGGCGACTGAGTTCTCTGGTACCCTTCAATCTTCAGAAGAGGGAGAAGTTTCTTGGGTGCAAAAAGACCAGATTCCAAACTTGGATCTGGCCTATGATATGTTACCCTTGATGGAGATGATGGAAGCTCCCGACAAGTCAGAGTTTTTCTACCGCCATCGTACAGAAGATGGCTGGGAAAAGAAAATCTTCTAGTCTTTTACTAAATAACCGAGCTGCTCCAAGGCCTCCTCGATATAGTGGAGGTCTTGTTGTGTTTCTTGTGTAATAGTAATAATATATTTGGAAAAATATATGTACTCTGAAATAAATTTAAAATATTTTTAGAAAAGTATTGACAAATCAAAAGAAAACGTTTACTATAGAATAAGGGAACGGTTCCACAACGTAAGAAGGAGGAATGATGACTACAATAAAACAGGTTGCTGAAGAAGCTGGAGTATCAAAATCAACGGTTTCAAGATATATATCAAAAAAAGGTTATGTTGGAGATGATGCGAGAGAGAAAATAAAAAATGCGATTAAAAAATTAAATTACACACCAAATGTATTAGCACAATCTTTGAAAACTAAAAAAAACCAAATGGTAGGACTCTTATTACCAGATATTTCAAATCCCTTCTTCCCAAGATTGGTTCGAGGCGCTGAATCATATTTGAAAGATAAAGGTTATAGAATTATGGTTGGTACGATTTCAGACCAAGAATCTTTGAGTGAATATGTTAATTTACTGTTAAAAACAAATGCTGCTGGCATTATTACTACACATGACTTCACAAAAGAATATCCGGATTTATCATTACCTGTTGTTGTAGTTGACCGAATTAGTAAAGATACAGGTTACGGTGTTTTTTCTGATAATCAGTCAGGTGGTCGTTTGGCTGCTGAAGCAATCTGTAATGCAGGTGCTAAACAAGTTCTGATTATTAAAGTTTTAGATGATAAAGCCGAGAATATCGCGGAACGGTTTGAAGCAAGTTTAAACTATTTGAGGAATAAATCTTTAGAGATTCGTATTGAAGAAAGTGAAACGTTTGACTTTAAAAAAATTCAAAAAGAAGCTAAAGAGAATCTAAAAAGAAATCCAAATATTGATAGTATTATAGCACCTTCTGATATTCATGCAATAGCTTATATTCATGAAATTTTAGCAATTGGGAAAAAAATTCCAGATGATATTCAAATCATTGGTTATGATGATATTGTACTTAGTCAATTTATTTACCCTTCTTTATCAACTATTCACCAATCATCATATAAAATGGGAGAACAGGCTGCAAAGCTAATCTATAATATGGCAAATAAGTTCTCTATAGATGAAGCTAAAATTAAACTACCTGTTAGATACGTAGAAAGAAATACATTAAGGAGAAAGTAATGAGTAAAATTGTTGTTGTTGGAAGTATTTCAATAGACTTAGTTATGAGAACAAAAAGGATTCCAGAAGGAGGTGAAACGATTTTTGGGGATTCGTTTAATATAGTTCCAGGTGGAAAAGGTGCAAATCAAGCTGTAGCTATTGGTAGATTATCCAGTGTAGAAGATAATATTTACATATTTGGAAACGTCGGAGAAGATATTTTTTCAGCAGATTTACTAAGTAATCTGCAAAATAATAATATTTCTACAGAACATGTGGGAACGGTACCACAATTTACGGGAGTTGCACAAATTACTTTATATGGAGGTGATAATAGGATTATTTATTATCCCGGAGCGAATAATTTAGTTAAAACAAATGATTGGAAAAATGAGTGGGAATTGATTAGTGATGCAAGTATTGTTGTATTACAGAATGAAATACCACATGAAGCCAATCTATCTATAGCTAAATTTTGCCAAGAAAATAAAGTTAAGGTGCTTTACAATCCTGCACCAGCTAGAGAAACAGATATAGAGATGATTCCTTTTTGTGATTTTATTACTCCTAATGAGCATGAATGTTCAGAGCTTTTTCCAGATAAGAAATTAGAAGAAATTATTAAAATTTATCCTAATAAAATGATTGTGACATTAGGAGTTGAAGGTTCCATTTATTATGATGGGGCAGTAGTTCAGAAGATTCCTGCTATAAAAGCAGAAGTAGTTGATACTACAGGAGCAGGAGATACATTTAATGGTGCTTTTGCTTATGCTATCTCAAAAGGAAAAGAGATGAATGTTGCATTGTCCTTTGCAACAATTGCTTCACATCTTTCTGTTCAAAGATTTGGAGCGCAAGGAGGCATGCCGAGTTTGAAAGAAATAAAGGAGCATTCAGGATATGAAGAAATATGGGATTTTAAATAGTAATATAGCAAAACTAGCTGATGATTTAGGTCATATGGATTTGGTTTGTATCGGAGATTTAGGATTGCCAGTTCCAAAAGGTGTTGATAAAATTGATTTAGCATTAAGAAAAGGTAGTCCAAGTTTTTTAGAAGTTTTAAAAGAATATTCAGATCATGTACTTATTGAAAAAATTTTCTTAGCAGAAGAAATTAAGGAAAAAAACAAAGAACAGTGGCAAGCAGTTCTAGATCTTTTAGGATCGAATATAATTATTGAATATATTAGTCATGAAGAATTGAAAGCTATGAATACTAAAGTTAAGGCAGTTATTCGCACTGGGGAAGATACACCATATTCGAATATAATCTTGCAATCAGGAGTTATTATTTAGAAGGGGGTTGCCTATGAAAATTGAAATGAAGAACATTTCAAAATCTTTTGGGAATAATCGTGTTTTAGAAAGTATTGATTTGGTTCTTAATTCAGGAGAAGTTCATGCTTTAATGGGAGAGAATGGTGCAGGCAAATCAACTTTAATGAATATTTTAACTGGACTTTTTCCAGCTACTTCAGGAACTATTTTTATTGATGGAAAAGAAAAAATATTTTCTAATCCTCAAGAGGCAGAACGGTTTGGACTGAGTTTTATTCATCAGGAAATGAATACTTGGCCAGATATGACTGTACTTGATAATCTTTTTTTAGGAAGAGAAATAAAAAATTCGATTGGGTTTTTAGATAAAGCTAGTATGGAAAGGAAAGCTAAAGAAGCATTTAAACGTCTTAATATATCTATTCCTCTCGATGCAATCATTGGTCAATTATCAGTCGGACAACAACAAATGATAGAAATAGCAAAATGTTTATTATCAGAAGTTTCCTTGTTAATTATGGATGAACCCACAGCAGCTTTAACTGATCGTGAAACTGAAACACTTTTTAAAGTGATAGAAGGATTAAAATCTGATGGTGTAGGTATTGTGTATATTTCACATCGGATGGAAGAAATCTTTAAGATTACAGATCTTATAACTGTTATGAGGGATGGGTTTGTAATTGATACTAAGAAAACGAAGTTAACTAATGCGGATGAATTAGTTCAGAAGATGGTAGGTCGTGAATTAGAAGATTATTATCCAGAAAAAAAGGCTGAGATTGGGAATGTTGTTTTTCAAGCTAAGAATCTTTCTGGTGATGCTTTTACGGATATTTCTTTCTATGTACGTCAAGGGGAAATTCTTGGTTTTTCTGGTTTGATGGGTGCTGGTCGTACTGAAATAATGCGAGCAATTTTTGGAATTGATTCTTTAAAATCTGGTCAAATTATAATAAACGAAGAACAACTGATAATTAAAAATCCTTTTGAAGCAATTAAGCATGGAATTGGTTTCTTAACAGAAGATCGTAAAGATGAGGGATTGATTTTAGATTTTTCTATTAAAGATAATATGACTTTACCTAGTACTCGTGATTTTGTTAAAAATGGCATTTTCGATAATAAAACAAGTGGTATATTTGTACAACGTTTAATAGATAGGCTACGAATTAAATCAGGTTATCCAGATAAGGAAGTTGGAACACTTTCTGGTGGTAATCAACAGAAAGTAGTTTTAGCAAAATGGATAGGTATTGCTCCAAAAGTACTGATTCTAGATGAGCCAACTCGTGGGGTAGATGTTGGTGCTAAGCGTGAAATTTACCAATTAATGAATGAATTGGCTGAACGAGGTGTGCCGATTATTATGGTATCTTCAGATTTACCAGAAGTGATCGGAGTCAGTGATCGTATTATGGTCATGCATGAAGGAAGAATTAGTGGAGAATTAACACGTCAAGAAGCTACACAAGAAAAAGTTATGCAACTAGCTACAGGAGGACAATAGTGTGAAAAATACTATGAAGTATATGTCAGAATTGACAACAGTAATAGCATTGATAATTTTAATGGCTGTCATCACTATTATCAATTCAAATTTTTTAACAGCAAATAATCTGTTAAATTTACTATTGCAAGTAACATCAAATGCACTGATTGCTTTTGGAATGACTTTTGTTATTCTAACAGGTGGAATTGATTTATCAGTAGGATCAATTTTAGCCTTATCCAGTGCGCTAACAGCTGGTTTATTAGGATCTGGAATGCCTGTTGCGTTAGCAATTCTCATCTCTTTAATTTTGGGTTGCATTCTGGGGATGATGAATGGGTTATTGATTTCCTACGGGAAATTAGCTCCATTTATCGTTACTTTAGCAACTATGACTATTTTTAGAGGCGCAACACTTGTTTATACAAATGGGAATCCTATTACAAAAGGATTAAGTGATACATTCTTATTTCAATTTTTGGGGCAAGGTTACATAGTAGGAATTCCATTTCCTGTAATTATTATGTTTATTGTATTTATTGTTTTATATGTTTTACTTCATAAAACAGCATTTGGTAAATCTGTGTATGCTATAGGGGGGAATGAAAAAGCAGCATATATATCAGGTGTGAAACTAAATAAAGTGAAAATTATCATTTATTCAATTTCAGGTATGATGGCTTCAATTTCTGGATTGATTATAACATCACGCTTAAGTTCTGCTCAACCAACAGCAGGTGCTAGTTATGAAATGGATGCTATTGCAGCTGTTGTTCTTGGGGGAACCTCATTATCAGGAGGTAAAGGTCGTATACTGGGGACTCTAATAGGTGCTTTAATTATTGGAGTTTTGAATAATGGACTTAATATTATTGGTGTTTCAGCATTTTGGCAGCAAGTAGTAAAAGGAGTTGTAATTTTAATTGCTGTTCTGATTGATCGTTTTAAAGTTGTAAAACAGTAGAATCATTTTCAATTTTTTTGGAAATAGCAACAATTTATTAGATGACGAACAATAGTCGGGATGGAAACTATCCCTATAGATATATATTACGAGGAGTAATAACATGAAAATTATTAAAAAAATTAGCATTTTTGCTTTGTTTGTAACATTTATTTTTGCTTTAGTAGCTTGTGGAAAAACTGGTTTAGGAAATTCATCAAATGATAATAAATCTACGACTCAAAAGTCGGCAAAAGAATTAAAATTAGGAGTTTCTATTTCGACTACTAACAATCCCTATTTTGTAGCTATGAAAGATGGTCTTGAAAAAGCCGCAGGAGAAAAAGAAGTAACTTTGAAGATAGCAGATGCACAAGATGATGCTGCTAGACAAGCAGATGATATTCAGAATTTTATTAGTCAAAATGTAGATGCTTTACTAATTAATCCAGTTGATTCTGATGCAATTGTTACATCTATTAAAGCTGCTAATAATGCAAATATTCCAGTAATCTTAATTGACCGCGGTAGTAATGGTGGTGAAGTCTTGACAACTGTTGCTTCTGATAACGTAGAAGCAGGTAAAATGGCTGCCGAATTTATTACCAAGCAATTGGGAGAAAAAGCAAAAACTTTTGAATTATCAGGAGTCCCTGGTGCTTCTGCAACAGTAGATAGAGGTAAAGGATTTGAACAAATTTCAAAGACAAATTTAGATGTTCTTTCTAGTCAATCTGCTAATTTTGATCGCGCAAAAGCTTTGAATACAGCGCAAAATATGATTCAAGGAAACAAAGAAGTACAAGCAATCTTTGCACAGAATGATGAGATGGCGTTAGGAGCTGCACAAGCAGTAAAAGCAGCTGGTCTTAGCAATGTATTAATTGTTGGTATTGATGGTCAACCAGATGCACATGATGCTATTGCAAAAGGTGATATTACTGCCACTATTGCTCAGCAACCAGCTAAGATGGGTGAAATTGCTATTCAATCAGCAATAGATCATTATCAAGGGAAAAAACTGGAAAAAGAAACAGTTTCTCCAATTTATCTTGTGACTAAGGATAATGTTGATCAACATAACTGGTGATATATTTTCAATAAGTAGGTACTTATTCATCTTCATTCAATGTAGTTTTTAAATATCATTGTTACTATTTGAGCTATTGGATTCAAAAAGACCAGATTCCAAACTTGAATCTGGCCTATGATATGCTACCCTTGATGGAGATGATGGAAACTCCGGACAAATCTGAATTTTTCTACCCTCGCCGTACAGAAGACGATTGGGAAAAGAAAATTTTCTAATCCTTTACTAAATAACCTAGCTGATCCAAGGCCTCCTCGATATAGCGGAGGTCTTGTTGTGTTTCAGCTTCGACTAGGTGGTAATGGATGCCATCTGTCAATTCAGACAGAGGTCTAAAGTCAGAATGCTCGACTTGTTCTAGAAAATGTTGCACGTCTCGGCGGCAAGACAGTTTCAGCAAGGTTTCAATTTCTCCATAAACGGGATGGTCAATCAAGGTATTCTGGACACGCCCTCCATTATCGATGATAGCAAGGAGTTCTTGACCGATTTCTTCAACTTCATGTTTGACTTTAAAAAGTTTGTGAACATAAGGATTGGTTTCAATTTGCTTATAGATATAACCACGATTGGTAGATAGAATTGGAGCTCCATCAGCTCTTAAAATTGCAATATCTTGAACAATAACTTGTCGAGTGACATGAAAATGTTCAGCCAAACTTTGGCCATTGAGGGCTTTAGGAGCTTCTTTCAAGAGTTGGAGCAGGGCTTGTTTGCGATCTTTTGTCATAGTTCTTCCTTTTAACGGCGTTTTCGAAGCACTTTATAGACAGCTAGTGCTAATGTATAGTCTACCATACTATGGATAATTGTGCCAAATCCAACTAGTACAAAGAGAACATAAAACATATTTTCTACATTGGTACCGGAAGTTGCGTAAAAAACGACACAGGCCAATACTTCAGCAAGGGCATGAACAACAGCCAAAACAAAGTTGAAAATCAAGGAAGCTTTTGGTTTATCTAGGGTATCGGGGAATTTTTGTAGGTAAAGAGCTCCCAAAGTCCCAAAAAAGATATGGGAAAAAGCTCGAAATACGATAACCATAGGATAGCCAGCCATCAAAAATCCAAAACTAGAGGCTAGGATGACAAAAACAGCCATCAAGGGCGATAAGAACATGGCGATAAAAATAGCAATGTGGCTCCCCAAAGTGTAAGAAGCAGGTGGAATGACAATCTTAAAAGGCATAACAATTGGAATCAAAATCGCAATAGCCGTTAAGAGGGCAGTCATTGTCATAAATTGTGTCTTTTTCCGTGTATTCATAAGAATCTCCTTTTTAACTGTATATACACTAGTATAGTACAATAAACAAGACAATAAATCAAGTATTTACTTGGGTTTATAGGTCGTTTTTTAGTTAATACTCTTCGAAAACCTCTTCAAACCATGTCAGCTTCCATCTGCAATCTCAAAACAGTATTTTGAGCTGGCTTCGTCAGTTCTATCCAGAACCTCAAAACCGTGTTTTGAGCAACTTGCGGCTATCTTCCTAGTTTACTTTTTGATTTTCATTGAGTATAAATATAGTAGTTTGAAACTGGAAGAGTATATCATGAATGATAAAATATTTCTAGAAATTAATTTGAATTCCCTAATCTATTTGTTGGTATCTTATTTCAATATATTTTACTGGTAAAAATTTCACTAAAAAATAAAATATACAGAACAAAATCTCCACCTTCAAGCATGAAAGCGGAGATTGTTTTTATTTCTTCAAAGTTTGTAATCTTGGAACAATGGCTAGGGTTAGAACTGCGGAAATGACTAATTCGGCAATTGAATTTGTTGAGATAACGGTTGCTAGGAGTTTTTGGATATTACCATCAAAAACATTTCCAAAAAGGTAGAAAATTCCACCGAGTACAAAGACTGTGTTGGTAAGTGAACCAAGGGCACCAGCTAAAATCAGACCAGTTTTATTTTTCATCAGTTTATAGACCAGATAAGGAGTTAAACCAATCAAAATACGTGGGACGATGGCAATGATAGCTGAGTAGATGTTCCCATTTGGTACAAATGGTGAGAAGAGGTAGCTTGTCGGTAGAATTGTAATTGTGTTAACCGTCAAGCTAAGTAGCCCCATCAAAAATCCAAGTGTAACCCCAACTCGTGGACCGTAGATAATGCTGGCAATAATGACAGGAATATGAACAATGGTCGGTTTGATTGGAAATGGAAAAAGGTTAAAGGCAAGCGAGCTCAGAAAGTGTACAACGAGCATGGTTGCAAAAAAGATAGCAATAGGTGCAATATTAGAGCGTTTTTTCATCGAGAGTTTCCTTTATTCTTTCTAAAATAATTGTGAGGTCAGCTAAAGCTCCTCGTCCATGGTCTCCACAAGCTAGTAGGGATTCCTTCGGAGCAATCAGCTGATAGCCGTATGTTTCTAATGTTTTCAGATTAGTCTGAGTTGCCGGATGGTCATACATTTTTGTATTCATAGCAGGAGCTATTAGTTTAGGAATATTTTTGGGCAAGGCTAGAGCTATGCTGGTTACCATGTTGTCAGCATAGCCGTGGGCTAGCTTTGCAATGGTGTTAGCTGTTGCAGGGGCTACGATAAATAAATCTGCCTTTTTTCCAAGTTCGATATGATTAATCTGATTAGGATAGGGTTCCTTCATGACATCCAGGTGGACAGGATTCTGTGATAAGACCTGTAGTGTCAAAGGTTGGATAAACTCTGTAGCGGCCTGAGTCATTAAAACCGTGACTTGATGACCTTGTTTTTTTAGAGAACTGACTAAATCTGCCGACTTGTAAGAGGCGATTGACCCCGTTACAGCCAAGAGAATATGTGCCATATCTTTCCTTTCTAAGAATGGTAGGCTTGAATTTTTTCAAGGAGGAGTTCTGCAATTTCTTCTTTAGTCTGGACTGTTTGAAGATGATCTTTCTCAACAAAGATAGCACGATGCTTGTCTGTTGAAATTTGAGTCTGGTCATTTGCAATGATTAAGTCTGCTTGATTATTGATAAGACTTTTTCTAGCAATGTCAACCAGATGGTCTTCGTTAACATCAACCAGCAGTTTGAAACCAATCAGATGAATAGCAGGATTCCATTCCTTGACTAGAGAGATGATTTTGGGTGTTTTTTTCAGGAACAAAACCTGAACCTCGTCAATTGAAGAAATCTTAGCCTGATGATTTTGCTTGCTTAAAAATTCTTCCAGATTGGAGCTAGCCTGAACTTCCTCAAACCCTGTCATATAGACAGGAGTGTAGTCAGAAACAGCCATTGAGTGGATCAAGACTTGATAGTCCTTGACACGTTCTTGCATTTCAAGGAGAAGGTCGTTTGTATTGTTAATTTCTTGAATGCTTAGGTTGGGATGGGCTTCTGGCTTTAGAGCTCGTTTTGTTGTTATCAAACAAACTTTATGCCCTGCAGCAAGCAAGGTTTCTGTGATGATTTTTCCCAAGTGACCTGTAGAATGGTTAGTGATAGAGCGGACACTATCAATAGCTTCACTGGTACCGCCCGATGTAACTAAAATTTTCATAGCACTATTGTACACAAAAATAAACGGTAAGTAAAATGAAAGTGATGAAAATTAAGTAAATTAATATATGGTCGATTTTGACAATCTCTCCTGTTTATAGGATAATAGAAATATATGCAATAAGGAGAATGCTGAATGAATTTTTTTTAAATTTGCTGACAATTTTACAAAAGAAGCTAGTAAGGTATTGAATGATGCTGGATCCGCTACCAGTAAAGTATTAAATGAAGCAGGTAAATTTACTGGAGAAGCTATTACAGAGTCTGTAAAAGTTATTGAAGATGTTTCAAGTCAGGTTGGCGATGTTATCACAGATGTTTCTGAAAAAGCTATTGGGGTAGCTAGTGATGTGGTAGAACATGTAACTAAAGCTTCATCGGAAACTTTTAATGAAGCAGGTAAAATAGTGAATAATACGAAAGAACAAATTGATGCTGTTGACCTTTTTAATTCTAAACTTAGACAAGAAGCTGTCGAGGGATATAAAGAATCTATAAGATTGTATAACGATGAAGCTGATAATTTAGCTAATAAATCAACAGAACTCTATCAGATTAGGGAAAAAGCGGTCAAAGTTGTAAAAATTATTGAAGAAAGAATTAGTAAGCTAGCAAATAAGCCAAAAGAGTTTGAAACAAAATTAGAAGAAATTGATGTTGAAATTCAGAATTTTGAAGATAAGCAAATTGCTATTTCACAGTCAATTAAGGAAGCTGAATTAGCAAGTGGTAGCACAGCGACTACGGCTTCTCTTAGCGCATTAGGAGTAACAGTTGCAACTTTAGGTCCTACTGCCGCTATGGGTGTTGCAACTACATTTGGTGTTGCATCAACAGGTACTGCAATTTCAAGTTTGACAGGTGCTGCAGCAAATAGCGCCGCTCTGGCTTGGTTAGGTGGTGGAAGTGTAGCAGCTGGTGGCGGTGGAGTGGCAGCCGGTAACGCATTTTTAGCATTGGCTGGTCCTGTCGGTTGGGGAATTGCAGGCGTTATGTTGACCGCTTCTGTAGGCGCTGGTGTAGTAGCTAATAGGAAAAATGAAGAAGTTGCAAAAGAGGCTATAGAGGAACAGAAAAAGGTAGAATTGTTGGCTAGACAACTTAAAGAAAAAGTAATAGAAGTTACGGAATTAATAGAATTAACTGAAAAACAAACAGAAGGAATTTATTTAGCCAATTTATCTTTAACTGGAATGGACTATAGCTTATTTACTGAAGATGAAAAATATAAAGCAGGTAATTTAGTGAATTCAACACTATCACTGACAGCTATGATAAATAAGGAAATTAAAATAAATGGTTAATCAAATTTTTAATCAAGCATTTAACCAAGGTATTGGAGCATATATCAATTGCTTAAATAACTTAAGAATTCAAGACTTACAAATTGCTATGAAAATGATTGAGGATGAAGCTCGTAATGTCATTTTAAACAAGGACAATGCCTCTAAAATCTTAAACTATGCTAGAGATAACATTGAAGACGTTATTCTAAAGAATCGTGGAGGTGAATACGGCGGTCACGGTTTTATTGCTGAATTTGCAGAAGCAGGAATTGTGAATGCGAGAAGAGCTTTTGAAGGATTACATCCTATTGTAAAAGTATTGAATGATAATGGACCAGCTGATTTGTTAATTGGTAGAAATACCATTCAAATGAAGTTTTATAATAATTTACGTGATGAACTAGCTCAATCATTTAATTACAGTGCAAAAATGAGAATGATGTTTCCAAAAGATCACGTTCTAGTATTTGAAAAAATAATGGCTGGGGCCAAAGAAGTTGAATTTAATGGTAAACGATTATCTATTAAACAAATTACGGATATACGACAAATGATTAATGATATTACCGAAAGCAAGGGACTTACTTCATATAAATCTTGGATGAAATCATCTGTTCTAAATTATGATGATGCTCAAAGAAATTCAATAAATTCCATTTTAGATTCCGAGGAGAGGAATATTTGTAAAACTGTCAGACTAAAACAACAAGAGTTAAATAGAAAACGGTTAGTAGCACAAAAAAATTCATTACCAAGAATAAAAGAAGCTAACAAGATTGCAAGGAACGCCGCTTTTTTACAGGGGGGGTTAGCTTTGATGTCAAGTGTGTATGGAAAATATAAAGATGGAAAAAGTATTTTCGAATTCGAACAATCAGATTGGTTAGATTGTGGATTGAATACAGCTGAAGGAGTTGTAAAGGGTGCAATATCTGGGTATTCCATTTACGGATTAACAAATGTCTTGGGGATTAGTGCTCCAAATGCCAGTGCTTTAGTTACGGCAACTTATGGAATGATAGACATTGTTCTAAAGTATAGATCTACAGAAATAACCCAAGATGAATTTATGAATCTCTTGATATTAAATGTAATGGATGCTTCCTTTGCAACAATTGGTGCTTGTATTGGTCAAGCAATGATTCCTATACCAGTTCTAGGTTCTGTAGTAGGTTCAATAGCCAGCTTAATCATTTGGGAAATAGGGAAGGGAATATTAAATGATAGCGAACAAAAAATCATTCAAGACTACCAGGAAAATCTGAATAATTACATAAAAATATTAGATAAGCATTATCTTGCTATTTATAATGAAATCATAGAAAAATATAAAAAACTGGGTAAATTACAAGATTACTCGTTTGATTTATCGTTAAACACTAAACTTAGTTTTGAATATTCTATTGAGTTGGCAGAAAAATTAGAAATTGAAGATACAATAATTTTACATAATTTATCTGAAATTGACAGCTATTTTCTTGACTAAATTATTTTTTCATTATTCTATAGTTTCAAACTATAAAGCCATATAAAATTTAAGAAAGGACTCTAAAAATCTTAAAAACAGGGATATTTACGAACGTTTAGAGAGTTTAAGGATGTTAAAAATCTTGTTTTGTGTTATAATGAATTATCACATTAGAGGTTAGAGGAGTTTTGAATGAAAACAGATATTGAAATCGCACAGAGTATTGAGTTGAAGCCAATCGTTGATGTTGTAGAGAAACTTGGTATTTCTTACGATGATTTGGAGTTGTATGGAAAGTACAAGGCTAAACTCAGCTTTGATAAAATTCGTGCAGTTGAGAGCAATCCAGTTGGGAAATTGATTTTGGTTACTGCTATCAACCCAACACCTGCAGGTGAAGGGAAATCAACTATTACCATTGGTCTAGCGGATGCCTTGAACAAGATTGGCAAGAAAACCATGATTGCTATCCGCGAACCATCTCTTGGTCCAGTAATGGGGATTAAGGGTGGTGCTGCTGGTGGTGGTTACGCCCAAGTGCTGCCAATGGAAGACATCAACCTCCACTTTACTGGAGACATGCATGCCATTACAACTGCTAATAATGCTCTTTCAGCATTGATTGACAACCACTTGCACCAAGGGAATGAGTTGGGGATTGACCAACGTCGTATCCTCTGGAAACGTGTAGTGGACTTGAATGATCGTGCACTTCGTCATGTAACCGTTGGACTTGGTGGTCCTCTAAACGGTATTCCTCGTGAGGATGGTTTTGATATTACAGTTGCTTCTGAAATCATGGCAATTCTTTGTTTGGCGACTGATATTGAAGATTTGAAACGCCGTTTGGCTAATATCGTTATCGGTTATCGTTATGATCGTACACCTGTTTCTGTTGGCGATTTGCAGGTTGAGGGTGCCTTAGCATTGATTTTGAAGGATGCTATTAAGCCAAATCTGGTTCAGACAATTTACGGTACACCTGCTTTTGTACACGGTGGTCCATTTGCCAATATTGCTCATGGATGTAATTCAGTCTTGGCAACAAGCACAGCCCTTCACTTAGCTGATTACACAGTCACAGAAGCTGGTTTTGGTGCTGACCTTGGTGCCGAGAAATTCCTTGATATTAAGACACCAAACTTGCCAACATATCCAGATGCAGTAGTTATTGTTGCAACCCTTCGTGCCCTTAAGATGAATGGTGGCGTGGCTAAGGATGCTCTTACAGAGGAAAATGTAGAAGCAGTTCGTGCCGGTTTTGCCAACTTGAAACGCCATGTTGAAAATATCCGTAAATTTGGTGTACCTGCAGTTGTAGCAATCAATGAATTTGTCTCTGATACTGAAGCTGAAATTGCAGCCTTGAAAGAACTTTGTGACTCAATCGATGTACCAGTTGAATTGGCTAGTGTCTGGGCTGATGGTGCAGAAGGTGGAGTAGCACTTGCCGAAACAGTTGTCAAAACCATCGCTGAAACCCCAGCTAACTATAAACGTTTGTATGACAATGACCTTTCTGTCCAAGAAAAGATTGAAAAGATTGTCACTGAAATCTACCGTGGTAGCAAAGTAAATTTTGAGAAGAAAGCTCAAACGCAAATCGCTCAAATTGTTCAAAATGGTTGGGACAAATTGCCAATCTGTATGGCTAAAACTCAATACAGTTTCTCAGACAATCCAAATGCACTTGGAGCACCTGAAAACTTTGAAATTACCATTCGCGAATTGGTGCCAAAATTAGGTGCAGGCTTCATCGTTGCCTTAACTGGCGATGTCATGACCATGCCAGGTCTTCCAAAACGACCAGCAGCTCTCAACATGGATGTTGAAAGTGACGGAACCGTTCTAGGCTTGTTCTAATAGTTTAATTGAAATCAAATGAGTTTGGAAATAATATCCAAGCTCATTTTTTATCTAGATATAAGAAGTTGCCTTCTACACGTAACCAGTCTAGTTAAAGATATTTTCCTTGATTTTTGATATAATAGAAATATTGACTTCAAGAGTAAGGAAGAGAAGATGAACGCATTATTAAATGGAATGAATGACCGTCAGGCTGAGGCGGTGCAAACGACAGAAGGTCCCTTGTTGATCATGGCGGGGGCTGGTTCTGGAAAGACCCGAGTTTTGACCCACCGTATCGCTTATTTGATTGATGAAAAGCTTGTCAATCCGTGGAATATCTTGGCTATTACCTTTACTAATAAGGCTGCGCGTGAGATGAAAGAGCGTGCTTATAGCCTCAATCCAGCCACTCAGGACTGTTTGATAGCGACCTTTCACTCCATGTGTGTGCGTATTCTGCGTCGCGATGCGGACCATATTGGCTACAATCGTAATTTTACTATTGTGGATCCTGGTGAACAGCGAACTCTTATGAAACGCATTCTTAAGCAGTTAAACTTGGATCCGAAAAAATGGAATGAACGGAGCATTTTAGGAACTATTTCCAATGCTAAGAATGATTTGATTGATGATGTGGCTTATGCTGCCCAAGCTGGAGATATGTACACGCAAATCGTGGCCCAGTGTTATACAGCCTATCAGAAAGAGCTTCGTCAGTCGGAGTCGGTTGACTTTGATGATTTGATTATGCTGACTCTGCGTCTCTTTGATCAAAATCCTGATGTCTTGACCTACTACCAGCAAAAATTTCAGTACATCCATGTTGATGAGTACCAAGATACCAACCACGCACAGTACCAATTGGTTAAACTCTTGGCTTCCCGTTTTAAAAATATCTGTGTGGTTGGGGATGCTGACCAGTCCATCTACGGTTGGCGTGGTGCTGACATGCAGAATATCTTGGATTTCGAGAAAGATTATCCCCAAGCCAAGGTTGTTTTGTTGGAGGAGAATTACCGTTCCACCAAAATCATTCTCCAAGCGGCCAACGAGGTCATTAAAAACAATAAAAACCGCCGTCCTAAGAATCTCTGGACTCAAAATGCTGATGGGGAGCAAATCGTTTACTATCGTGCCAATGATGAGCTGGATGAGGCTGTATTTGTAGCCAAAACCATCGATGAACTTGGTCGGAGTCAAAACTTCCTTCACAAGGATTTTGCAGTTCTCTATCGGACTAATGCCCAGTCCCGTACTATTGAGGAAGCCTTGCTTAAGTCCAATATTCCTTATACAATGGTCGGAGGAACCAAGTTCTACAGCCGTAAGGAAATCCGCGATATTATCGCTTATCTTAATCTTATTGCCAATTTGAGTGACAATATCAGTTTTGAGCGTATTATCAACGAGCCTAAACGTGGAATTGGGCCAGGTACAGTTGAGAAAATCCGTGACTTTGCGAATATGCAAGATATGTCCATGCTAGATGCTTCAGCTAATATCATGTTATCTGGTATCAAGGGTAAAGCAGTCCAGTCTATCTGGGATTTTGCCAATATGATTCTAGATTTACGAGAGCAGCTAGATCAATTAAATATTACAGAGTTGGTTGAGGCCGTCCTAGAAAAAACAGGTTACGTCGATATTCTAAATGCTCAAGCGACCTTAGAAAGCAAGGCTAGGGTTGAAAATATTGAAGAGTTCCTTTCTGTGACGAAAAACTTTGATGACATCTCTGATGGGCCAGAAGAGGAAACTGGTCTGGATAAACTGAGTCGTTTCCTAAATGATTTGGCCTTGATTGCAGACACAGATTCAGGCAGTCAGGAGACATCAGAAGTGACCTTGATGACCCTGCATGCTGCCAAAGGTCTTGAGTTTCCAGTTGTCTTTTTGATTGGGATGGAAGAAAATGTCTTTCCGCTTAGCCGTGCAGCTGAAGATCAAGATGAATTAGAAGAAGAACGCCGTCTGGCCTATGTAGGAATTACGCGTGCAGAGAAAATTCTCTATCTGACCAATGCCAACTCGCGCCTGCTTTTTGGTCGTACCAACTACAATCGTCCGACTCGTTTTATTAACGAAATCAGTTCAGACTTACTTGAGTATCAAGGGTTGGCTCGTCCAGCAAATACAAGCTTTAAAGCATCATATAGTAGTGGTGGCCTTGCCTTCGGTCAAGGTATGAGTTTGGCGCAGGCCCTCCAAGACCGTAAACGCAGTGCTGCTCCAAAAACTATCCAGTCAAGCGGTCTCCCATTTGGTCAATTTATAGCTGGCACAAAATCAGCGTCTAGCGAGGCAAATTGGTCTATTGGTGATATTGCCCTCCACAAGAAATGGGGAGAGGGAACTGTTCTGGAAGTTTCAGGTAACGGAGCTACTCAGGAATTAAAAATCAATTTCCCAGAAGTAGGTTTGAAAAAACTTTTAGCTAGTGTAGCCCCAATTGAGAAAAAAATCTAATTTTCCATCCTTCTCACGAATAATAAAGTGAGGAGGATTTTTATGTACAGTATTTCATTCCAAGAAGATTCACTATTGCCAAGAGAAAGACTAGCCAAGGAAGGAGTAGAAGCGCTCAGTAACCAAGAGTTGCTAGCTATTTTACTTAGGACAGGAACACGTCAAGCCAGCGTTTTTGAAATTGCCCAGAAAGTCTTGAACAACCTTTCAAGCCTAACGGATTTGAAAAAAATGACCCTGCAGGAATTGCAGAGTCTGTCTGGTATCGGTCGTGTTAAGGCTATAGAGTTGCAAGCTATGATTGAATTGGGGCATCGTATTCATAAACATGAGACCCTTGAAATGGAAAGTATTCTCAGCAGTCAAAAGTTGGCCAAGAAGATGCAGCAGGAATTGGGACATAAAAAACAAGAGCACCTGGTGGCGCTCTATCTCAATACTCAAAATCAAATCATCCATCAACAGACCATTTTTATCGGTTCTGCAACTCGTAGTATCGCTGAACCGCGAGAGATTCTTCACTATGCCATCAAGCATATGGCGACTTCACTCATCTTGGTTCACAATCATCCTTCGGGAGCAGTAGCTCCTAGCCGGAATGATGATCATGTCACTAAACTTGTCAAAGAAGCCTGTGACCTGATGGGAATTGTCCTCTTGGACCATTTGATTGTCTCACATTCTAGTTACTTTAGTTACCGTGAAAAGACGGATTTAATCTAAAGGTCATTAACGACATAGTCAAAGAGGTTTTTATCTTTGGGACGATTTTCAAATAGAAATTCTGGGTGCCATTGGACACCGAGAAAGGGAACATCATCCGTACTCATGACAGCCTCAATGATACCATCTTTAGGATCATGAGCTGCAATCTTTAAATTTGGTGCTAAATCCTTGATGCTCTGGTGGTGGAAGGAGTTGATATGGGAAATTTCTCCATAGATTTCTCGAAGAACTGTATCAGGCTCTGTCACCAAGCGTTGAGTTGTGTACTCGGCAGAACAATCCTGCCAATGGTCTTCGATATCTTGGTACAGAGTTCCGCCCATGGCAACGTTAAAAAGCTGAGTCCCACGACAGACAGAGAAAATCGGCTTTTGCTGTTTGATAGATTCCTTGATGAGGGCTAGTTCGAAGATATCTCTTTGAAGGTGGTAGTCATCGCTATCAATGGTTTTTGGTTCACCATAGAATTTTGGATCAACATTTTGCCCACCTGTCAAGATGAGCTTGTCAATCATACTGATATAGTGGCAGGCCATTTCTTGATCACCAATCGGTAGGATGATGGGAATCCCTCCAGCGTCTTTAACGCCTTCAACAAAGCCTTTTGCTGCGTAGCTCATCATGATGTCATCATCAGGATGAGTTTTTTCGTTTCCTGTAATCCCTATAACTGGTTTTTTCATAAAATGATTTTCGCTTTCTAATCCTCTTTTCGCATGAAATAGAGGAGGGTTTGGAGTTCACTTGTCAAATCGACATACTGAACGACCACATCTTTTGGTAAATGCAGATGGACTGGTGAAAAACTAAGAATTCCTTTTACGCCAGCATCAACCAAGAGATTAGCGACCTCTTGTGACTTGACGCTGGGAACGGTCAGGATAGCAGTCTTGACATCAGCATCCTTGATTTTATCCTTGATTTGAGAAATTCCGTAAATGGGAATCCCGTCAGGAGTTTGGGTACCGACTTCAGGATGGTCATCTAGGTCAAAGGCCATGATAATCTTCATCTTGTTACGCTCGTGGAAGCGGTAGTGGAGAAGGGCATGGCCCATATTTCCAATACCTACTAGCATGACATTGGTAATGGAGTTATCATTGAGCAAATCGGCAAAAAACGTCATCAGTTTTTTGACATCATAGCCAAAACCACGACGACCTAGTTCACCAAAATAGGAAAAATCACGACGAACTGTCGCTGAATCAATACCGATAGCCTCTGCAATTTGTTTAGAGTTGGCACGTTCAATCTTTTCTGCATGAAATCTCTTAAAAATTCGATAGTAGAGAGAGAGTCTTTTCGCTGTAGCTTTTGGAATAGCAGACTGTTTATCTTTCACAAAATCACAACCTTTCTATTCTTCTATTTTATAGAAACATTGTGAAAAAATCAACAAAAACAAGAAAAAACTAAGAAAAATCTTAGTTTTGTTGTAAAAAATCTGCATGTGATAGAAAACGGTAGAGGTCTCCGACCAGACCTTGGTAAACTTCCTGCCCTTTAAAGGTCAAAGAAGTTACATAAAGTGTATCTGGCAGAGTCACACATCCTGACAGAGCTAGCATGAGAGCCTCATAATCTTCATACTTGAGAGTCCGCTCTACATGATAGCTGTCTTTATAGGTCAGTTGAAACATATGGGACCTATCTTTCAGATTTTGTAAAGACACCACGTTCTACTAAGCTATCCATGAGGAAGTAGAATTTTTCCTGATGAATGTGGTGGTCTTCTGATTTGAAAATATCAACCAGACGAAGACCAAACTTGTCAGTGATATTGATTTTAGCCCCTGTAAGTTCCTTGTTAATGATGATTTTGAGTTGGAAGCCTTCACCACTGTTTGGCACTTTTTCCAAAAGGCGAGTCAGTTCATAGTTACCAACCTTAGTCTCAAAAAAGGTGTTATCTTTGAGGGTGAATTTTTTAACAGAAGGGCTAAGAGTGTAGTCGTAACGACAATTTTTTAACTGAATGGTTTTTTCAAATGCCATATGGCTAACCTCCGATAATTTCTTTTAAGGTTTTTGCGAGGGTTTGTAGGTCTTCAACAGTATTTTGTGGCGACAAACTGATGCGAACGGATTCCTTCAAGCGTTCTGAATTTGCTCCGTACATGGCTTCAAGAACATGGCTGGATTGGACAATGCCTGCCGTACAGGCTGAGCCAGTAGAGATTGAAATTCCAGCCAAATCTAGACGAAGGAGTAAGAGATCATTTTTCTGTCCAGGAAATCCAATATTGAGAACATAAGGGAGATGGTGTTCGCCTCTATTCAGGTAATATTGAATGTCCTCTAGCTCTGCCAGAAAGGCAGTTTCTAGATTTTGTACATGTTGGAAATGTTCTTCTTGTTTTTCTAGGTCTTCTTTTAGGGCTGCAACCATACCCACGATGGCAGCTAGATTTTCAGTTCCGGCTCGTTTTTTCTGTTCTTGGTCTCCGCCATGAAGATAGGAATCAAAGTCCATGCTAGATGCGTAGAGAAAACCGATTCCCTTAGGACCATGGAACTTGTGGGCAGAAGCAGTGAGAAAATCAATGCCCAATTCTTCTGGGTGTATAGGGATCTTACCAATAGCCTGAACAGCATCGACATGATAGGCGGCTGGGTGTTGCTTGAGTATTTGGCCAATTTCAGCAATGGGCAGTAGGTTTCCAGTTTCATTATTGGCGAACATGGTAGAAACCAAAATCGTATCATCACGTAAGGCCTTTTGAATTTGTTGGGCTGTGATTTCTTGATTTTCTGGTTGGATAATGGTTGCTTCAAAACCAAAGTGTTGAACCAAGTAATCAATGGTTTCAAGGACGGCATGGTGCTCAATGGCAGTTGTGATGATATGTTTTCCTTGTTCTTGATGACGAAGGCAGTAGCCAATGATGGCAGTATTGTTGCCTTCAGTCCCACCAGAAGTGAAAAAGATATGTTGAGGTTTTGTCCCCAGTAACTGAGCTAGTTCCTGACGGGCTTCTCGCAAGAGTTTACCAGCTTGACGACCATGACCATGAATACTAGAAGGATTTCCATAGGTTCCTTGCATAAGCTCGGTCATAGCTGAAATAGCAACTGCTGACATAGGAGTCGTCGCAGCATTGTCCAAATAAATCAAAGAATCACCTTATTTCTTTTTGTTGTAGGCAAAGAGTGGGCTGACTGGTTTTCTTTCGTGGATACGGACGATAGCATCACCAATTAACTCACTAGCAGTGATGTAGCATACATTTTTAGGAGTTTTTTCTTTTGTTGCTACTGAATCAGTCACAAGAATTTCTTTAATCTTAGTATTGTCAAGAAGTTCAGCAGCTCCCTCGACGAAGAGACCGTGGCTGGAAACAGCATAAATTTCTGTAGCCCCTTCACGTTCAACGATTTTAGCAGCTTCAGAGAAGGTGCGGCCTGTATTTAAAATATCGTCAATCAAGATAGCTTTTTTACCTTCAACATCACCGATGATATAACCTTCGTTGCGAGTTGCATCGTCTTGAGGGTAGTCGATAATGGCGATAGGAGCATCAAGATATTCAGCCAGGCTACGAGCACGTTTCACCCCTGAATTTTTAGGGCTAACGACAACAACATCTGAACCAAGTAGGCCCTTATCGCAGTAATGTTTTGCAAATAGGGGAACTGTGAAAAGATTATCGACTGGAATATCAAAGAAACCTTGAACCTGAACGGCATGCAAATCAAGAGTCAGGATACGATCAACCCCAGCCTTAACCAGCATATTGGCAACTAGTTTTGCTGTAAGTGGCTCACGAGGACAAGCAATGCGGTCTTGACGTGCATAGCCAAAATACGGAAGGACAACGTTGATACTGTGAGCACTTGCACGCACACAAGCATCAACCATGATTAACAATTCCATTAGGTGGTTGTTAACAGGAAAGCTTGTAGATTGGATGATGTAAACATCGTATCCACGAACACTCTCTTCGATATTAACTTGGATCTCTCCATCAGAAAATTGACGTGATGATAGTTTTCCAAGCGGTACACCAACAGCTTGTGCAATTTTCTGTGCAATCTCTTGGTTAGAGTTGAGTGCGAAAAGTTTCATATTTTTTCTATCTGACATTATAGACCGTCCTCTGTAAACTTTATAAATCCTAGTTATATCTGTCTTACCTATATGAACTGGGATTTGTGTATTTTTATCTTTTATATTTTACCAAAAAATGAAGATTATTTCAGCTATTTTTCATGCTTTTGACAAATCGAACTAATTTTGAAGGAGCTTTTTGATAAGCAATCTGATTTTCCTCTAAAAATTGCTGGAAATCTTGTTTGCCTTGCTCGTGATTTTCCACTTCAAGCTCCAATTCGTAATCTGTCATATCAAAGTATTGACTCTCATCTAGCGCCATGAGACCAATAGCTGTTTGCATTTCATAGCGAAGCGTTGTTAGACAACCAAGAACCTGCCACTTTTTACTTTGGATACCATGTTTCACCAATTCATCCACTACTAGCCCTTGAGGAAGTTCTTCCTTAGCCAGATAGTTTTCAGCATCTTTTAGTTGCAATTTTTGATTGTATTCCATGTTTCCGATACTTTGTGGGACTTTGAGTGTCAATTCTGCCCAGTCTTCAAAAGTTCGAATGCGCATAGCAACTTTCTTTTCTCGCAGTTCAAAATTAGGCGTGTCGATGTAGTAATTTTTTTGAAGAACAGGAGTGATACCAGTGAACTGCTCTTTTAGACGATCATATTCATCTTTTTTCAATAGTGTTTTCAATTCAATTTCTAAATGTTTCATTTTTCTTACCTTTTCTTTATCGTTGAAAGCGGATTTATGGTATAATAAGCATTGTATTTATTGTATATGAATCTGGAGAAAAAATCAAAGATATTTTTGAAGGATAATATGAGAACAAGGGAGAATATATGACCTTAGAATGGGAAGAATTTCTAGATCCTTACATTCAAGCTGTTGGTGAGTTAAAGATTAAACTACGTGGTATTCGGAAGCAATATCGCAAGCAAAATAAGCATTCTCCGATTGAGTTTGTGACTGGTCGAGTCAAGCCAATTGAAAGTATCAAGGAAAAAATGGCTCGACGTGGTATTACTTATGCGACCTTAGAACACGATTTACAGGATATTGCTGGTTTGCGTGTGATGGTCCAGTTTGTAGATGACGTCCAAGAAGTTGTGGCTATTTTGCGCAAGCGTCAGGATATGCGGATCGTACAAGAGCGAGATTACATTACTCATCGAAAGGCTTCAGGCTACCGTTCCTATCATGTGGTAGTAGAATATATGGTTGACACTATCAATGGTGCTAAGACCATATTGGCGGAAATTCAAATACGTACCTTGGCCATGAATTTCTGGGCAACGATAGAACATTCTCTCAACTACAAGTACCAAGGGGCTTTCCCAGAGGAAATTAAAAAGAGACTGGAAATTACTGCCAAAATTGCCCATCAGTTGGATGAAGAAATGGGTAAAATTCGTGATGATATCCAAGAAGCCCAGGCACTTTTTGATCCTTTGAGTAGAAAATTAAATGATGGTGTAGGAAACAGTGACGATACAGATGAAGAATACAGGTAAACGAATTGACCTGATAGCCAATAGAAAACCACAGAGTCAAAGGGTTTTGTATGAATTGCGAGATCGTTTGAAGAGAAATCAGTTTATACTCAATGATACCAATCCAGATATCGTTATTTCCATTGGTGGGGATGGCATGCTCTTGTCGGCCTTTCATAAGTACGAAAATCAGCTTGACAAGGTACGCTTTATCGGTGTTCACACTGGACATTTGGGCTTCTATACGGACTACCGTGATTTTGAGTTGGACAAGCTAGTGACTAATTTGCAGCTAGATACAGGAGCAAGAGTCTCTTACCCTGTTCTAAATGTGAAGGTCTTTCTTGGAAATGGTGAAGTGAAGATTTTTAGAGCACTAAATGAAGCTAGTATCCGAAGGTCGGATCGAACAATGGTAGCAGATATTGTCATCAATGGTGTTCCCTTTGAACGTTTTCGTGGAGACGGGCTAACAGTTTCGACACCGACTGGTAGTACAGCCTATAACAAGTCGCTCGGCGGAGCTGTTTTACACCCTACCATTGAAGCTCTGCAGTTGACAGAAATTGCCAGCCTTAACAATCGTGTTTATCGAACGCTGGGTTCATCTATTATTGTTCCTAAGAAGGATAAGATTGAACTCATTCCAACGAGAAACGATTACCATACCATTTCGGTTGACAATAGCGTTTATTCCTTCCGCAATATTGAGCGAATTGAGTATCAAATCGACCATCATAAGATTCACTTTGTCGCATCGCCGAGCCATACCAGTTTCTGGAATCGTGTTAAGGATGCTTTCATCGGCGAGGTGGACGAATGAGGTTTGAATTTATCGCAGATGAGCATGTCAAGGTTAAGACCTTCTTAAAAAAGCACGAGGTTTCTAAGGGGCTGCTGGCTAAGATTAAGTTTCGAGGCGGAGCTATTCTGGTCAATGACCAACCGCAAAATGCAACCTATCTATTGGATATTGGAGACCGAGTTACCATTGATATTCCCGCTGAGGAAGGTTTTGAAACTCTCGAAGCTATCGAGAGACCATTAGACATTCTCTATGAGGATGACCATTTTCTAGTCTTGAATAAACCCTATGGAGTGGCTTCTATTCCTAGTGTCAATCACTCCAATACCATTGCTAATTTTATCAAGGGTTACTATGTCAAGCAAAATTACGAAAATCAGCAGGTTCACATTGTAACTAGGCTTGATAGGGACACTTCTGGCTTGATGCTCTTTGCCAAGCACGGATATGCCCACGCACGATTAGACAAGCAGTTGCAGAAGAAGTCCATTGAAAAACGCTACTTTGCTTTGGTTAAGGGGGATGGACATTTGGAGTCGGAAGGAGAAATTATTGCTCCGATTGCGCGTGATGAAGACTCCATTATCACTAGACGAGTGGCTAAAGGTGGAAAGTATGCCCATACATCCTACAAGATTGTAGCTTCTTATGGAAGTATTCACTTGGTTGATATTCGCCTGCATACTGGTCGAACCCACCAAATTCGAGTCCACTTTTCTCATATTGGTTTTCCTTTGTTGGGAGATGATTTATACGGTGGTAGTCTGGACGACGGCATCCAACGTCAGGCCCTGCATTGCCATTACCTATCCTTTTATCATCCGTTTTTAGAGCAAGACTTGCAGTTAGAAAGTCCCTTGCCGGATGATTTCAGCAACCTTATTACCCAGTTATCAACTAATACTCTATAAAAACTGATTCAGAGTATAATTATTATCTTAAAGGAGAAAACTCATGGAAGTTTTTGAAAGTCTCAAATCCAACCTGGTTGGTAAAAATGCTCGTATCGTTCTCCCTGAAGGGGAAGAACCTCGTATTCTTCAAGCAACTAAACGCCTGGTAAAAGAAACAGAAGTGATTCCTGTTTTGCTTGGAAATCCTGAAAAAATTAAAATTTATCTTGAAATTGAAGGGATCATGGATGGTTATGAAGTCATTGACCCTCAACATTATCCTCAATTTGAAGAAATGGTTGCTGCCTTGGTAGAGCGTCGCAAGGGCAAAATATCTGAAGAAGATGCACGCAAGGTTTTGGTTGAAGATGTCAACTACTTTGGTGTTATGTTGGTTTACTTGGACTTGGTTGATGGAATGGTATCAGGTGCGATTCACTCAACAGCTTCAACAGTTCGCCCAGCCCTACAAATCATCAAAACTCGTCCAAATGTGACTCGTACTTCAGGAGCCTTCCTCATGGTTCGTGGTACGGAACGTTACCTATTTGGAGACTGTGCTATCAATATCAATCCAGATGCAGAAGCCTTGGCTGAAATTGCCATCAACTCAGCAATCACAGCTAAGATGTTTGGTATCGAGCCTAAAATTGCTATGCTAAGCTATTCTACTAAAGGTTCAGGGTTTGGTGAAAGCGTTGATAAGGTTGTGGAAGCTACTAAAATTGCTCACGACTTGCGTCCTGATCTTGAAATCGATGGTGAGTTGCAATTTGATGCGGCCTTTGTTCCAGAAACTGCAGCTTTGAAAGCTCCTGGAAGTACAGTAGCTGGTCAAGCAAATGTCTTCATCTTCCCAGGTATCGAGGCAGGAAATATCGGATACAAGATGGCAGAACGTCTTGGTGGTTTTGCGGCTGTTGGACCTGTTCTACAAGGTTTGAACAAGCCAGTTAACGACCTTTCTCGTGGATGTAATGCAGATGATGTTTATAAGTTGACCCTTATCACAGCAGCCCAAGCTGTTCATCAATAAAGAGAAGCGCCACTAAATAATTCGCATTTATAATCAAAAAACGCACAGTATCAGGAGCCGAAAATGATACTATGCGTTTTATTGTGTGAAGATTTACTTCATTTTCTCTTAAAATTGAGTTTTTGCCCAGCCCATTTTTAGTCTTTATAAGCTACGATACCAATGATGGTATCAACTGCACGTTCCATAGTCTGAAGGCTAACGTATTCAAAACGTCCGTGCATATTCTCGCCACCAGCAAAGATATTAGGGGTTGGGATTCCCATAAAGGAAATCTTAGAGCCGTCTGTCCCTCCACGGATTGGTTCGATTATAGGAGTGATCCCCAAATCTTCCATAACGGCTTTAGCAATGGTAATTGGAGTCATATCTTTTTCAATGACTTCTTTCATATTGTAGTACTGGTCTGTCAAGTTGAGAGTGACACGGTCGCTACCAAGTTCTTGATTCATCTTATCAGCGATAGACTGCATTGCTGCTTTACGAGCTTCAAAGGCATCTTTTTCAAAATCGCGAATGATGTAGCTTGCACGCGCCTCTTCGACACTACCTGTCACATCCATTAGATGGTAAAAACCTTGGTAACCATCCGTTAACTCAGGTCGGTCATTCTCTGGAAGTTGATTATGAAAATCAATTGCTAACTGAAGGGCGTTGACCATCTGACCTTTGGCAGTACCAGGGTGGACATTGCGTCCTTGGAAATGCAATTCAGCACCCGCTGCTGAAAAGGTCTCGTACTGAAGCTCACCTAATGGACCACCATCAACAGTGTAGGCAAAATCCACATCAAAATCTTCTGCATCAAATTTATTGGCACCAACACCGATTTCCTCATCTGGACCAAAACCAACACGAATCTCACAGTGCTTGATTTCAGGGTGGGCAGTCAGATATTCAATAGCAGTCATAATTTCAGCAATTCCTGACTTGTCATCAGCACCTAGTAAGGTTGTTCCATCGGTTGTGATGAGCGTTTGTCCTGGATATTTCTCAAGACTCTTAAAGTCAGCTGGATCGAGTTTGAAACCAGAATTCCCTAGTTCAATCACACCACCATCGTAGTTTTCAATTACCTGAGGATTAACTCCTTCGGCATTAAAATCAGCAGTATCCATGTGGGAGATGAAGCCAATTTTACGTGTTAAAGATGGATCATTGGCTGGCAAGGTACCAATCGCAAAACCATTTGGAAGGTAGTAGACGTTTTGCAGTCCAACACGTTTCATTTCAGGGATCAGGACATTGGTTGCGAAGTCAACCTGACTCTGTGTACTTGGAGTAGTAGTAGAGTGTTCATCAGAGCGTGTGTTGACCTTAACGTAGGTTAAGAAGCGGTCCAAGAGATTGGGGTAAGTCATAAAAAACTCCTTTTGAATTCATTTTTTCCATTGTATCATAGAAAGAAAAGAAAAACAAAAGACAGAAGTTCGGGAAATTCGCTATGTTGGCGTTTACTTATTAATGGATAAATGATAAAATAAACTTGATAAAAATATCACAAGGAAGCAGTTATGAAAAAAGCAATTTTAATGATGACATTCGGTTCGCCAGAAGAGATTACCTTTGAAGGTGTGGCTGATTTTTTCACAAATATTCGTCGCGGAGTGAGACCTCAAGACCACGAGATTCAAACTCTCTATGATAATTATGTACGAATTGGAGGCACGCCTCTGCAAAGAATTACCCGTGAAGAGGTTGCCTTGGTAGAAGCTAGACTGGGAAATGAATATAGTGTCTATTTTGCCAATAAATTTTCCAAACCCTTTATCCCAGATGTGATTGGTCAGATGGAAGCAGACGGCATTGAACAGTGTATTTGCTTGATTTTGGAGCCTCATTATTCTTTTTACTCTGTCATGGGCTATGAGAAATTTTTAGAAAGCAAGCAAATTCAATTTTTGGTCATTAAGGACTGGTATCAGGAAGAAGAGCTCTTAAACTATTGGGCAGATGAAATTGCTAAGATTTTAAAAGAAGAAGTAAAGCAGGATAGCTTTAAAGTCATCTTTTCAGCCCACAGTGTGCCCATTTTTGCCTTGGATTTTGGTGATCCCTATATCGATCAAATTTTTGAAAATAGCAAGTTAGTCGCTGAAAAACTAGGTTTGAGTTCCGAACAATATACCAACACTTGGCAGAGTGAAAGTGATATCGGTATTCCATGGATTAAGCCAGATGTTTTGGAGTATCTCAGAGAACAGACAGAACATCCAGACCATTATATTTTTGTTCCTATCAGCTTCATTAGTGAGCATATTGAGGTCTTGTTTGATAATGATGTGGAATGTTATGAGTTATGTCAGGAATTGGGTGTAAACTACCATCGTCCACCAATGCCAAATACGGATTCTCGCTTAATTGCTGCCTTGATTAATACAGTCAGAGCCAATGAACATCAAGAGTTTAAGGAATTTCTTCCAGAAGAAGAAACCTTTGATGAGTTAGTTCCTTCAGATGAGACGAAAAATATTTTGGCTGAATCTCAAGATTTACAAATGCCTGAATTTGTGAAAAAACTAATTGAGAAAAAAGGTCGGGAGAATGTCAAGATGCCTTATCTTATCAAGAAGATGCTAGAAAAAGCAGGCAAGTTACCCAAAGAGTAAAGAAAAAAGGATTTAGCTTTGTGCTAGATCCTTTTAAACGATTATTTTTTCTCAAGAAGAGCTTTGATTTCTTGAAGGACTTCCAATTCGGTTGGTTTTTTTTCGTCAGTTTTTTCTTCCTTTATGCCAGTCAGTTTCTGTGCTTTTTCAATACCCTTGATAATAAAGAAGAGGGCGGTACCCACAAAGATAAAATTGATAATAGCACTTAAAAAGTTACCATAGCCGACTCCATGCCAAGAAAGTTGAGCGATACGTTCGACTTTAGCAGCTTTCAAAGCTGGATTTAAAATAAGAGGAGTGATAATGTCGTTTACAAGTGAAGTAACGATAGCACCAAAAGCAGAGGCAATGACAACACCGACAGCAAGGTCAATAACATTTCCTCGAAGCAAGAATGATTTTAGATTTTTTAACATACTGTTTTCCTTTCAACGTTTCGTGTTTCATTGTATCCTAAATCATTATAGAAGGCAATTAAAAGGCTCATAAATGGAACATTATTTTCTAAAAATATAGACCTTGCTCAAGATATAATTGATGATAATAATGAGTATTTGTGCAATTATTGTTTCAATAGCATTTATCTTATCAATGTTTTCATTTACGAATTGCCCTATGATATGAGGGAATTGAGTCACAAACAGAAAAGTAAAGAGCAAATCTAACAGAAAAGTAGAAAGGCGGGCAAGAAAAAATTTCACTAAACGAATAAGTCGATTCTTCCTTGCTTGCTTAAATACAATCGTATCATTTGTGATAAAGGCAAAGAGGATACCAATAATATTTGCTAGAGCAGTAGCAAGGAGTTCCTGATGACTTAGTTGATAAATGACTAGTCGTGAGAGAATCGAAACTAGAGTTGTTGCAAGGCCAAAAAAGAGATAGGCTAAGATTTCATTGTTAAAAAATTTTTGAATAGGTTTTTTCATGCTTTAAGTATAGCATAAAGCAGGCTATTGTGCTATACTAGTAAGGTTGAATAAAGCAACCCTTGGTGCTTAGCTTCTTTCACCAAGCATATTACACGCGGATAACCGCCAAAGGAGAAAAAATGAAAAAATTAACTATTCGTGATGTTGCAGATATTGCAATCGTTGCTGCTATTTATGTCGTTTTGACTGTCACACCGCCCCTAAATGCCATCAGCTATGGTGCTTATCAGTTTCGTATTTCAGAAATGATGAACTTTATGGCTTTTTACAATCCCAAGTACATCATCGGAGTTACTATCGGTTGTATGATTGCTAATTTCTTTAGCTTCGGACTACTAGATGTCTTTGTTGGTGGCGGATCAACCTTGGTATTCCTCAGTCTAGGTGTTTGGCTTTTTGCAAAATACAGCAAAGATTACTTCTTTAATGGATTAATTCGAAAAGATCATTTCTTTTTTTCAATCCTCTTTTCAATTTCCATGTTTACTATCGCTGCAGAGTTAAATATTGTAGCAGAATTACCATTCTTCCTTACTTGGTTTACAACAGGGATCGGTGAATTTGCTTCATTGATTATTGGAGCGATTATTATTGGTAAAATTGGTCGCCGAATCGATTTAAGCAAATAGAAGAAGATAAGCTAGGTAGCTCTCACCTGGCTTTTTCTTATGGAAAATGTCTAAGGAAACTTGACAAGATTTTCTAACTATAGTATACTTTTTAAGTAAGCTGATTTAGCTCAGTTGGCAGAGCGCATCCATGGTAAGGATGAGGTCGCCGGTTCAATCCCGGCAATTAGCATTAAATAGACAGAAAAGCCCTTGATTTACAAGGGTTTTTGTTATGTCTGCCCCAAATTTTTCAAAGATATTTCTTATGCACCTGTGTAAATAAAACTAATACTCAATGAAAANNNNATGTTTTTGAGGTTGTAGAGTCAGTAACCATACATACGGTAAAGCGACGCTGACGAAGTTTGAAGAGATTTTCGAAGAGTATAAAGAGTTTCGTCTGTTGACAAAAGTCATTCTCTTTAGTAGAATAGTAGATGCGATGAGTCGATAGGTAGTCTTCGGACTACTATTGAGCATAAGGAGGTCATAACGCAGGAGCGGACCTTGATGAGTTGTGTGAACCTGCTCATCACATGAAGATGCCTCTTAGTCCTTGGTCTAGCGACTGGGGATTTTTATTTTCCAAAAAATGATGAAAAAGCTTTGCAATTCATGGAAAAAGTAGTATAATACATCTATTATAGAAATTTTTAGAAAATTCCGAAAGAGGTTATTTATGGGATATACAGTTGCTGTAGTCGGCGCGACAGGTGCTGTCGGTGCTCAGATGATAAAAATGTTGGAAGAATCAACACTTCCAATCGATAAAATTCGTTTACTTGCTTCTGCACGTTCAGCAGGCAAGACTTTGAAATTTAAAGATCAAGATATTACGATTGAAGAAACGACTGAAACAGCTTTTGAGGGAGTTGATATTGCTCTCTTTTCAGCAGGTGGTTCTACATCAGCTAAATATGCACCATACGCAGTGAAAGCTGGAGCGGTAGTAGTAGATAATACATCTTATTTCCGTCAAAATCCAGACGTACCATTGGTTGTTCCAGAGGTCAATGCTCACGCACTTGATGCTCACAACGGGATCATTGCCTGCCCTAACTGTTCAACAATCCAAATGATGGTGGCGCTTGAACCTGTCCGTCAAAAATGGGGCTTGGATCGTATCATCGTTTCAACTTACCAAGCAGTTTCAGGTGCTGGTATGGGAGCAATTCTTGAGACACAACGTGAACTTCGTGAAGTGTTGAATGATGGTGTGAAACCACGTGATTTGCATGCGGAAATCTTACCTTCAGGTGGTGACAAGAAACACTATCCTATCGCCTTTAACGCTCTTCCACAAATCGATGTCTTCACTGACAATGATTACACTTACGAAGAGATGAAGATGACTAAGGAAACTAAGAAAATCATGGAAGATGATAGCATTGCAGTATCTGCAACATGTGTGCGCATTCCAGTCTTGTCAGCTCACTCTGAGTCTGTTTACATCGAAACAAAAGAAGTGGCTCCAATTGAAGAAGTGAAAGCAGCTATCGCAGCCTTCCCAGGCGCTGTCCTTGAAGATGATGTAGCTCATCAAATCTATCCTCAAGCCATCAATGCAGTTGGTTCACGTGATACCTTTGTTGGTCGTATCCGTAAAGACTTGGATGCAGAAAAAGGAATTCACATGTGGGTTGTTTCAGATAACCTTCTCAAAGGTGCTGCTTGGAACTCAGTTCAGATTGCTGAAACTCTTCATGAACGTGGATTGGTTCGTCCAACTGCCGAATTGAAATTTGAATTAAAATAGTCATATCGTTTAGGAGTTCAGATGAACTCCTTCTTTGAAATAGAGAGGTGTTTTCATGTCTTATCAAGATTTAAAAGAGTGTAAAATCATCACAGCCTTTATTACCCCCTTTCACGAGGATGGTTCCATTAACTTTGATGCCATTCCAGCCCTGATTGAGCATTTATTGGCCCATCATACAGACGGCATTCTTCTAGCTGGAACGACTGCTGAGAGTCCAACTTTAACCCACGATGAGGAGTTGGAACTCTTTGCGGCTGTACAAAAGATTGTCAATGGACGAGTTCCTTTGATTGCGGGTGTAGGTACCAATGATACGCGTGACTCGATCGAGTTTGTCAAAGAAGTAGCGGAATTTGGTGGTTTCGCAGCTGGGCTTGCTATTGTTCCTTACTACAACAAACCTTCTCAAGAAGGAATGTATCAGCATTTTAAAGCCATTGCAGATGCTTCTGACCTACCAATTATTATCTATAACATTCCAGGGCGTGTAGTTGTCGAATTGACTCCAGAAACCATGCTTCGTTTGGCTGACCATCCAAATATTATCGGTGTCAAAGAATGTACTAGCTTGGCTAATATGGCTTACTTGATTGAGCACAAGCCAGAAGAGTTCTTGATTTATACAGGTGAGGATGGAGATGCTTTCCATGCCATGAACCTTGGTGCGGATGGGGTTATTTCTGTTGCATCACATACAAATGGGGATGAAATGCACGAGATGTTTACTGCCATTGCAGAAAGCGATATGAAGAAAGCCGCAGCTATTCAACGTAAATTCATTCCTAAGGTTAATGCCCTCTTCTCATATCCAAGTCCTGCTCCTGTCAAGGCCGTTCTCAACTATATGGGATTTGAAGCTGGTCCAACTCGATTACCTCTAGTTCCAGCACCAGAAGAAGATGCAAAACGCATTATCAAGGTTGTTGTAGATGGCGACTACGAAGCAACTAAAGCAACCGTAACAGGTGTCTTAAGACCAGATTACTAATAAGACAATAAAATCCATGACCGCAAGAACGATCATGGATTTTTCTTATTTTCCTAAGCAGAATTGGCTAAAGAGTTGGGTGATGAGTTCATCTGGTGCAGCATCCCCTGTGATTTCTCCGAGGATTTCCCAAGTACGAGTTAAGTCAACTTGAAGCAAGTCAACTGGCATACCTAGTTCCAGCCCTTCATTAACAGCCTGTAGGCTTTCAACGGCCTTCTCAATCAAGGAAATGTGACGGGCATTAGACAAGTAGGTAGCATCTTGCTCAACCAAACCAGCATTTTCAAAGAAGAGGTTGTTGATTCTCTCTTCAATCTTATCGATGTTTTGGTTTTTAAGGACTGAAATGCGAATGACATCTTCTGGAAGTTCAGAAGTTTCAATCGTTTCAGGCAGGTCGGTTTTATTAAGAAGAATAATGCGATTAGTCTCCTGACTGATTTCTAGGAGTTGGCGGTCTTGGGCGGTTAGTGGTTCACTGGCATTTAACACAAGTAGTACCAAGTCAGCTTCCTTAAGGGCTTTTTTCGAACGCTCAACACCGATTTGTTCAACCAGGTCATCTGTTTCACGAATTCCTGCAGTATCAATCAGTTTAAGGGGGACACCATTGATGTTGACGTATTCTTCGATGACATCTCGAGTAGTACCAGCAATGTCTGTAACGATAGCCTTGTCCTCACGCAAGAGGTTGTTGAGAAGGCTAGATTTCCCAACGTTGGGGCGTCCGATGATGGCAGTGGAAATTCCTTCACGAAGGATTTTACCGCGACGGGCTGTCCTAAGGAGATTGGTTAGCAATTGCTCAAACTCCTTAGTCTTCTCACGGACAACAGCAGTAGTGGCTTCCTCAACATCGTCATACTCAGGATAGTCTATATTAACCTCAACTTGGGCAAGTGTGTTGAGGATTTCTTGACGGGTATTGTTAATGAGGTCAGAAAGGGAACCGTCTAATTGCTTAACTGCAATGTTCATAGCCTTGTCTGTCTTAGCACGGATGATGTCCATCACAGCCTCAGCCTGTGTCAAATCCACACGACCGTTTAGAAAGGCGCGTTTAGTAAATTCACCAGGTTCTGCCAACCGAGCTCCTTCACGGATCGCTAGTTGGAGAATCTCATTGGTCACCGCAATCCCACCGTGGGTGTTAATCTCGATAATATCTTCACGAGTAAAGGTTTTTGGAGACTTCATGGCTCCCACCATGACCTCGTCCATGACTTTACCAGTCAGAGGATCAACAATGTGACCGTAGTTGAGAGTGTGGCTGGCAACCTGACTCAAGTCTTTTCCTTTAAAAATCTTTTGCGCAATAGCAAAACTTTCTGTTCCGCTCAGGCGGACAATACCAATAGCCCCTTCACCTAGGGGAGTAGAGATAGCAGCGATGGTATCAAATTCACGTGTAATCATAATGTTTCCTTTAATAAATAGCTCTTTTCTTGGAAATTTTTCCAAGTATCCTTTCAAATTGTAACAAATTTAGGCTATTTCTTCAATGGATGCTACTTGGAGATTGAAAAAGCCTAAGCAATTCTGCTTAAGCTAGCTTATTTGGTGCGCATTTCTCCTTGTGGGAAATAAGTTCCTTCTGGCATGTCGTTGATGATGACATGGACAGCAGATTGAGGTGCTCCAGTGTTACGGACAACCGCTTCCGTTACTTCCTTAGCAAGAGCCTTCTTTTGCTCGAGCGTGCGTCCTTCAAATAAATCGATGCGTACAAATGGCATAATAGCTTCCTCCACTAGTTTTTATTTCTTCTATTTTACCACATTTTGCCGTTTAAAGCTTAAGAAAATTATGATATACTAGAATGTAGCAAAAATTTAGAAATGGACGTGAAGCAAGAAACATGGCACAGTTGTATTATCGTTATGGGACCATGAACTCTGGTAAGACGATTGAGATTCTCAAGGTGGCCTATAACTATGAGGAGCAAGGAAAAGGTGTTGTGATTATGACCTCGGCTCTGGATACGCGTGACGGTGTTGGCTATGTGTCGAGTCGTATTGGCATGAAACGCCCTGCCATTGCAATTGAGGAGTCAACAGATATTTTTGGATTTATCCGAGATTTACCTGAGAAACCTTACTGTGTGTTGGTCGATGAGGCTCAGTTTCTCAAGCGTTACCATGTTTACGACCTAGCTCGTGTTGTTGATGAGTTAGATATACCTGTCATGACTTTTGGTTTGAAAAATGACTTTCGCAATGAACTGTTCGAAGGTTCCAAATATCTCTTGCTTTTAGCAGACAAGATTGACGAAATCAAGACCATCTGTCAGTATTGTAAGAAAAAGGCAACTATGGTTTTGCGTACACAGGATGGACTGCCAGTCTATGATGGTGAGCAGATTCAAATCGGTGGCAATGAAACCTATATCTCGGTTTGCCGTAAACATTATTTTGCGCCTGAAATCAATAAGGAGAATGAAGAAAAATGAACATCTATGATCAACTACAAGCTGTAGAAGACCGTTATGAAGAATTAGGAGAATTGCTGAGTGACCCGGATGTGGTCTCTGACACCAAACGTTTTATGGAGCTTTCAAAAGAAGAAGCTTCAACTCGTGATACAGTAACAGCCTACCGTGAGTACAAACAAGTCCTTCAAAACATCGTTGACGCTGAAGAAATGATTAAGGAATCAGGTGGAGATGCTGACTTGGAAGAAATGGCCAAGCAAGAACTCAAAGATGCCAAGGCTGAAAAAGAAGAATACGAAGAAAAACTGAAAATCTTGCTCCTTCCAAAGGATCCAAACGATGACAAAAATATCATCCTTGAAATCCGTGGAGCAGCTGGTGGAGACGAAGCGGCACTTTTCGCTGGAGACCTTCTAACTATGTATCAAAAGTATGCGGAAGCCCAAGGTTGGCGCTTTGAAGTCATGGAATCCTCTATGAATGGTGTCGGTGGTTTTAAAGAAGTCGTTGCCATGGTTTCAGGTCAATCTGTATACTCTAAACTCAAGTATGAATCGGGTGCCCACCGTGTACAGCGTGTCCCTGTGACAGAAAGCCAAGGCCGTGTTCATACTTCGACAGCGACAGTTCTTGTTATGCCTGAAGTAGAAGAAGTTGAATACGATATTGATCCAAAAGACCTTCGTGTCGACATCTATCACGCCTCTGGTGCTGGTGGACAGAACGTCAACAAGGTTGCGACTGCGGTTCGTATCGTTCACTTGCCAACCAATATCAAGGTTGAGATGCAGGAAGAACGTACCCAGCAGAAAAACCGTGAGAAAGCCATGAAAATCATCCGTGCGCGTGTTGCTGACCACTTTGCACAAATTGCTCAGGATGAACAAGACGCTGAGCGTAAGTCAACAATCGGTACTGGGGACCGTTCAGAACGAATCCGTACTTATAATTTCCCACAAAACCGTGTCACAGACCACCGTATCGGCTTGACCCTCCAAAAACTAGATACCATTTTGTCTGGTAAGTTGGATGAAGTTGTGGATGCCTTGGTGCTCTATGACCAAACGCAAAAATTAGAAGAATTAAACAAATAATGAAATTAGCTCAATTATTTTCAGATTTTGAAGAAGAGTTGATAAGAAAAGGAGAGGAAGCAGAAAGCCTCTCTTTTGTCTATCGTAGTCTGAAAGACCTCACGTTTACAGACTTTGTTTTTGCCCTCCAGCAGGAAGTGACGGAAGAGGAAGAAGTATTTGTAAAAGAAATTTTCCAACAGTTAGCAGCTCATAAACCAGCACAGTATATCATCGGACAGGCAGATTTTTATGGAATGCAGTTAAAAGTGGATGAGCGGGTTTTGATTCCTCGTCCAGAGACAGAGGAGTTGGTTGAGCTTATCCTGGCTGAAAATCCTGAGACGAATCTTTCAGTTCTGGATATTGGAACAGGTAGTGGATCTATTGCTCTCGCTCTAGCAAAAAACAGACCAGATTGGTCAGTGACAGCAGCAGATATTTCCCAAGATGCTTTAGATTTAGCTAAGGAAAATGCTAAAAATCAAAATCTTCAAATATTTTTAAAAAAATCTGACTGTTTTACAGAAATTTCTGAAAAATATGATATAATTGTTTCCAATCCACCCTATATCTCTCGTGAAGATGAGTCAGAGGTCGGCTTGAATGTTTTGCATTCGGAGCCTCATCTAGCTCTCTTTGCAGACGAGAATGGCTTAGCTATTTACCGTAGAATTGCGGAAGATGCAACAGACTATCTCAAAGATGGTGGTAAGATTTACCTTGAAATTGGATACAAGCAAGGTCAAAGTGTTCCTAAACTTTTTAGGAAATACCTTCCTGAAAAAAGAGTACGAACGCTCAAGGACCAGTTTGGTCAAGATAGGATGGTTGTAATTGATGATGGACAGGATTAGACAAGAGTTGGAAAATGGTGGAGCGGTCGTTCTACCTACTGAGACAGTTTACGGTCTCTTTGCCAAGGCTCTAGACGAAAAAGCAGTTAATCATGTATACCAGATTAAACGTCGTCCCAGAGACAAGGCACTCAATCTCAATATTGCCTCTTTAGAGGATATCTTGCGTTTTTCAAAGAATCAGCCAACTTATCTTCAAAAACTTGTAGAGACCTTTTTACCAGGTCCCTTGACCATTATTCTCGAAGCTAATGACAGAGTCCCCTATTGGGTCAATTCTGGCCTTGAAACTGTTGGATTTCGAATGCCGAGTCATCCCATTACCCTTGATTTGATTCGAGAGATAGGTCCCTTGATTGGGCCGTCTGCCAATATTTCAGGTCAGGCAAGTGGAGTGACCTTTAATCAAATTCTAGAGGATTTTGACCAAGAGGTTCTGGGTCTGGAAGACGATGCTTTTCTAACTGGACAGGATTCAACGATTTTGGATTTGTCGGGAGACAAGGTGAAAATCTTACGCCAAGGGGCCATTAAGCGAGAAGATATTCTTGCTCGGTTGCCAGAGATTTCTTTTGAGGAGGCATGAAATGCTAAGAAATTTAAGAGAAACTGATGTGAAAACAATATGTGAGATCAACCAAGATGCTTTGGGCTATTCTTTTAGTCCAGAGGAAACGGCTAATCAACTAGCTAGACTGTCTCAAGATGAACATCATTTCCTACTTGGCTATGAGGATGCAGCTAGTCATGTCTTACTTGGTTATGTCCACGCTGAGGTTTACGAATCCCTTTATTCCAAAGCAGGATTCAATATCTTAGCTTTAGCAGTTTCACCTCAAGCACAAGGGCAAGGTATTGGTAAAAGCTTACTGCAAGGGTTGGATCAAGAAGCAAAAAGACGTGGTTATGGGTTTATCCGCTTAAACTCTGCCGATCATCGTCTGGGTGCTCATGCATTTTATGAAAAAGTTGGTTATACTTGTGATAAAATGCAGAAACGGTTTATTCGCATCTTTTAGTTTAATTTTCTAATAAGAAAATTAAACTAATGGACTAGTCACACAATAAAAGGAGAAGACCTATGATTTTTGACAAAGATGATTTTAAAGCATACGATGCTGATCTCTGGAATGCTATTGCTAAAGAAGAAGAACGCCAACAAAACAACATTGAGTTGATTGCTTCGGAAAACGTAGTTTCCAAGGCTGTTATGGCAGCTCAAGGGTCTATCTTGACAAACAAATATGCCGAGGGTTACCCAGGACACCGTTATTATGGTGGAACGGATGTAGTAGATGTGGTAGAATCTCTAGCCATTGAACGCGCAAAAGAAATTTTCGGCGCTAAATTCGCTAATGTCCAACCTCACTCAGGCAGCCAAGCCAACTGTGCGTCTTACATGGCCTTAATTGAGCCAGGTGATACCGTTATGGGGATGGATTTAGCAGCAGGTGGACACTTGACCCACGGAGCTCCTGTTAGCTTTTCTGGTCAAACCTACAACTTTGTTTCTTATAGTGTGGATCCTGAAACGGAACTTTTGGATTTTGATGCTATCTTGAAACAAGCCCAAGAAGTAAAACCAAAATTGATTGTAGCAGGTGCTTCAGCCTATTCTCAAATTATCGACTTTTCAAAATTCCGTGAAATTGCAGATGCCGTTGGTGCTAAGCTCATGGTAGATATGGCTCATATCGCTGGTTTGGTTGCGGCTGGTCTACATCCTAGCCCAGTGCCATACGCTCACATCACGACAACAACGACTCACAAAACCCTTCGTGGACCTCGTGGTGGTTTGATTTTGACTAATGACGAAGAACTTGCTAAGAAAATCAATTCAGCTATTTTCCCTGGTATTCAGGGTGGTCCTTTGGAGCATGTTGTGGCAGCTAAAGCTGTTTCTTTCAAAGAAGTTTTGGATCCAGCCTTCAAGGAATATGCTGCCAATGTTATCAAGAACAGCAAGGCTATGGCAGATGTCTTCTTGCAAGATTCTGATTTCCGTATCATTTCTGGTGGAACTGAAAACCACCTCTTCCTAGTGGATGTTACTAAGGTTGTAGAAAACGGAAAAGTTGCTCAAAACTTGCTGGATGAAGTCAATATTACCCTAAATAAAAACTCAATTCCTTACGAAACCTTGTCACCATTCAAGACAAGTGGGATTCGTATCGGAGCAGCAGCTATTACTGCACGTGGATTTGGTGAAGAAGAAAGTCGCAAAGTGGCTGAACTCATCATTAAAACCCTTAAAAATGCAGAAAATGAAGCTGTCTTAGAAGAAGTGAGAAGTGCAGTTAAAGAATTAACAGATGCCTTCCCATTATACGAGGACTAAAACTTTTATGGACATTTATATTAAGAAAGCTATTATTCACCAGTTCAGTCCGGATGATACCGAGCTGTTCCTAGCGGATAAGTTTCTCAATATTACTCCAAAAATCGAAGAATACTTGCGTAAAAAAATTGAACGTGTGTATTCAGATGAAGCCAAGACTGGGATTTTCGAGCAAGAAAATCCCTTCTTCAATCATATCACAGACGATTTGTTGGAGACATCAGTAACACTGGCTAATCTCTGGAAAGAAGAGTTCAGTATTTCTGAAAACCTCAAGACCAATGACTTGATTTTTGTGCAATTTTCTAAAGAAGGCGTGGAACATTTTGCTTTCTTGAGAATTGCCCTGCGTGAGACCTTGACTCACCTCGGAGGAGAAGTTGATAATCCAATCAAGCTGACTCAGAATAACCTGCCTGGATTTGGAACAGGGGCTGATGAAGCCTTGGTGGTTAATCTTCAAAGTCGCAAGTACCATCTGATTGAAAAACGAATCAAGTACAACGGGGCTTTTTTGAACTATTTTTCAGAAAATCTTCTTGCCGTCGCCCCTAAGATTTCACCCAAGAAATCCATCAAGGAACTGGAAAAAACAGCCCAGAGAATTGCTGAGACATTTAATACAGATGACTTTCAATTTCAATCTAAGGTCAAATCAGCGATTTTCAACAACCTAGAAGAAAACAATGAATTGTCACCTGAAAAATTGGCCAACGACCTTTTTGACAACAATCTGACAGCTCGATTAAGCTTTATTGACCAAGTCAAAGAAGCAGTACCAGAGCCAGTTCAGTTTGATGAAATTGATGCCAGTCGTCAGCTTAAAAAATTTGAAAACCAAAAACTCTCCTTGTCAAATGGAATTGAGCTCATCGTTCCCAATAACGTCTATCAAGACGCCGAGTCTGTTGAGTTTATCCAAAATGACAATGGAACCTACTCTATCTTAATCAAAAATATCGAGGATATCCAAAGTAAATAATGTTTAAACGAATTCGAAGAGTGCTTGTACTAGCAGTCTTCCTTTTTGCTGGCTATAAAGCTTACCGTGTTCACCAAGATGTCAAGCAGGTCCTGACCTATCAACCCATGGTGCGAGAAATCTTGAGTGAAAAAGACACCCCAGCAAACGAAGAGCTTGTGCTCGCTATGATTTATACCGAAACAAAAGGAAAAGAAGGCGATGTTATGCAGTCTAGTGAGTCTGCAAGTGGTTCCACCAACACCATCAATGATAATGCCTCTAGCATTCGGCAAGGCGTTCAAACTCTGACAGATAATCTCTATCTGGCTCAGAAGAAGGGTGTTGATGTCTGGACGGCTGTTCAAGCCTATAATTTTGGACCTGCCTATATCGATTTTATCGCCCAAAATGGCAAGGAAAACACCTTGGCTCTGGCCAAACAGTACTCTCGTGAGACTGTTGCTCCCTTGCTTGGCAATACCACTGGAAAGACTTATAGTTATATTCACCCCATTTCCATTTTTCACGGTGCCGAACTCTATGTAAATGGAGGAAACTATTATTATTCTAGGCAGGTTCAACTCAACCTTTACATCATCAAATGTTTCACTCTCTTTTCGACATCTGGCTAGCCCAGGTGTTTTTTTATAAGTTTTCTTTAAGATAGATATATTACTCTAGAAAAGTAAAGGAGGAAATTCCCTATGAGAAAGAAACTCTTTCTGACTAGTGCTGCGGTCTTGTGGGCAGTAACAGCTATGAATAGCGTCCATGCAGCAACAGATGTTCAAAAAGTCATCGATGAAACCTATGTGCAACCTGAATATGTCCTAGGTTCATCACTATCTGAAGACCAAAAAAATCAAACCCTAAAGAAACTTGGCTACAATGCCTCAACAGATACCAAAGAACTCAAAACCATGACACCTGATGTCTATTCTAAAATCATGAATGTGGCCAATGACTCTAGCTTACAATTGTATTCATCAGCCAAGATTCAAAAAATGGGTGACAAATCTCCACTTGAGGTCAAGATTGAAACACCAGAAAACATCACTAAGGTAACTCAGGATATGTACCGAAATGCAGCAGTAACCTTGGGTGTGGAACATGCCAAAATCACTGTAGCAGCACCTATTCCAGTTACAGGTGAGAGTGCCTTAGCCGGGATTTACTATTCTCTAGAAGCTAATGGAGCCAAGGTACCACAAGCCAATAAAGACTTGGCTCAAGAAGAGTTGAAGGCTTTGTCTGATATCAATGCTGAAAACAAGGACAAGTCAGGCTATGATGCTAATAAATTAAATGTTGCCCTAGCCGATATTAAGTCAGGACTTGCCAAAGCTAAAGAAAGCAAGGGAAATCTGACAGAAGAAGATGTCCGTAAAATTGTTGAAGATACTTTAAAAAATTACAAACTTGATCAGGTTATAACAGGAAACCAAATCAATATCATCATCAATTTTGCTTTGAACCTCTCAAAGAGTGATATCCTCAGCAATGCAGACTTCACTAAAACCCTAAATGCCCTTAAACAAAGTATCGTATCACAAGCTGGCGACAGTTTTAAAAATATCAACCTTAACTTTGATGCTGATAAGGCGCTAGAAGAAGGTGGTAATTTCTTAAGCTCCCTCTGGCAAGCCATTGTCAACTTCTTCAAGAGTTTTGGTTCTTAAGCCGTTACAAAAAGGTAGTCAGATTTTTTTAGAAAATTGTTTTATAAATATTCACAAATCTCCTATATTTATGGTAAAATAGAATCATCATTTTATTTTGGAGTCAAAGATGAATATATTTAGAACAAAAAATGTTAGTTTAGATAAAACGGAGATGCATAGGCATTTGAAGTTATGGGATTTGATTTTGCTGGGTATTGGAGCCATGGTAGGAACTGGTGTCTTTACAATTACAGGTACTGCAGCTGCAACGCTTGCTGGTCCAGCCCTAGTGATTTCAATCGTCATTTCTGCCTTGTGTGTAGGATTATCAGCCCTCTTTTTTGCAGAATTTGCTTCACGAGTACCTGCTACAGGTGGTGCCTACAGTTATCTATATGCTATTTTAGGAGAATTCCCAGCCTGGTTGGCTGGTTGGTTAACTATGATGGAGTTCATGACAGCCATATCTGGTGTGGCTTCGGGTTGGGCAGCTTATTTTAAAGGCTTGCTTTCTCAATATGGGATAGCCCTTCCTCAGGCTTTAAATGGTACCTTTAATCCTCAAGCAGGGACATTTGTTGATTTATTGCCTATTCTTGTCTTGGTTCTAGTTACTTCGCTTGTTTTACTTAATGCTAAAGCAGCCTTACGCTTTAATTCTATTCTAGTGATTTTGAAATTTTCCGCTTTAGCTCTCTTTATTTTAGTAGGAATCTGGCATATTAAACTTGACAACTGGAGTAATTTTGCTCCTTATGGTTTTGGACAAATCTATGGTGCTAGTACTGGTATTATGGCTGGTGCGTCCTTGATGTTCTTCGGTTTTTTGGGATTTGAATCCATCTCTATGGCCGTAGATGAGGTCAAGACTCCTCAAAAAAATATTCCTAGAGGGATTGTCTTATCGCTTTCTATCGTAACTATTCTCTATGCCTTGGTGACGCTTGTCTTGACTGGTGTGGTTCACTATAGTCATCTAAATGTCGACGATGCCGTTGCCTTTGCCCTTCGTAGTGTTGGGATCAGTTGGGCAGCCAACTATGTGTCATTAGTTGCTATCTTAACCTTGATTACGGTTTGTATCTCAATGACTTATGCCCTATCGCGTATGATTTACAGTTTAGCGCGTGACGGATTGATGCCTGACACCTTTAAAGAACTAACGAAGACTAGCAAGGTACCAAAGAATGCTACTATCTTGACAGGTCTAGCTTCAGCAGTAGCAGCAGGAATGTTTCCATTAGCTAGTATCGCAGCCTTCTTAAATATTTGTACCTTGTCTTACCTGATCATGCTGGCTTATGGTTTGATTCGCTTACGGAAAGAAAAAGGAATGCCCAAAGCAGGAGAATTTAAAACACCATTGGTACCCTTATTACCAATTTTATCAATCATCATTTGTTTATCCTTCATGTTGCAGTATAATGTGGAAACTTGGATTGCTTTCCTAGTTGCGTTGTTAGTAGGAAGTATTATTTACTTCACTTATGGTTATAAGCATTCTACCATAGAAGAATAATACTCTTCGAAAATCTCTTCAAACCACGTCAGCTTCGCCTTGCCGTATATATGTGACTGACTTCGTCAGTCTTATCTACAACCTCAAAACAGTGTTTTGAGCAACCTACCGGCTAGCTTCCTAATTTGCTCTTTGATTTTCATTGAGTATATAAAGTGAGAATCTGTTGAGTTGTTGAAACTCAGCAGATTTTTATATGTGAAAGAAATTTCAAATTTTTTCTAAAAATATCTTGACAGATTAAATTTTTAGGAGTAGAATGTTTACTAGTTAATTAAATGGTTAAGGAGTTGTTCATGAAGAAACAAAATTTATTTTTAGTCTTGTTAAGTGTTTTTCTTTTATTGCTAGGAGCCTGTGGTCAAAAGGAAAGTCAGACAGGTAAAGGGATGAAGATTGTGACCAGTTTTTATCCTATCTACGCTATGGTTAAGGAAGTGTCAGGTGACTTGAATGATGTTCGAATGATTCAATCAAGTAGTGGAATTCACTCCTTTGAACCTTCGGCAAATGACATCGCGGCCATCTATGATGCAGACGTCTTTGTTTACCATTCACATACGCTCGAATCTTGGGCAGGAAGTTTAGATCCCAATCTAAAAAAATCCAAAGTGAAGGTCTTAGAGGCTTCTGAGGGAATGACCTTGGAACGTGTCCCTGGACTAGAGGATGTGGAAGCAGGGGATGGAGTTGATGAAAAAACGCTCTATGACCCTCACACTTGGCTAGATCCTGAAAAAGCTGGTGAAGAAGCGCAAATTATCGCTGATAAACTTTCAGAGGTGGATAGTGGGCATAAAGAAACTTACCAGAAAAATGCGCAAGCCTTTATCAAAAAAGCTCAAGAACTAACTAAGAAATTCCAGCCTAAATTTGAAAAAGCGACTCAGAAAACCTTTGTAACACAACATACAGCCTTTTCTTATTTAGCGAAGCGATTTGGACTTAATCAACTTGGTATTGCAGGTATCTCTCCTGAACAAGAACCAAGTCCAAGACAACTAACAGAAATTCAGGAATTTGTTAAGACCTATAAGGTTAAAACGATTTTTACAGAAAGTAATGCTTCTTCAAAAGTAGCTGAAACTCTTGTCAAATCAACAGGTGTGGGTCTTAAAACTCTGAATCCTTTAGAGGCAGACCCACAAAATGACAAGACTTATTTAGAAAATCTTGAAGAAAATATAAGTGTTTTAGCAGAAGAATTAAAGTGAGGAAAGAATGAAAATCAATAAAAAATATGTAGCAGGTTCAGTGGCAGTTCTTGCCCTAAGTGTTTGTTCCTATGAACTTGGTCGTTACCAAGCTGGTCAGGCTAAGAAAGAGTCTAATCGAGTTGCTTATATAGACGGTGATCAGGCTGGTCAAAAGGCAGAAAATTTGACACCAGATGAAGTCAGTAAGAGAGAGGGAATCAACGCCGAACAAATTGTTATCAAGATTACGGATCAAGGTTATGTGACCTCTCATGGAGACCATTATCATTACTATAATGGTAAGGTTCCTTATGATGCCATCATCAGTGAAGAACTTCTCATGAAAGATCCGAATTATCAGTTGAAGGATTCAGACATTGTCAATGAAATCAAGGGTGGTTATGTGATTAAGGTAAACGGGAAATACTATGTTTACCTTAAAGATGCGGCCCATGCGGACAATATTCGGACAAAAGAAGAGATTAAACGTCAGAAGCAAGAACACAGTCATAATCATAATTCAAGCACAGATAATGCTGTTGCTGCAGCCAGAGCCCAAGGACGCTATACAACGGATGATGGTTATATCTTTAATGCCTCTGATATTATAGAAGATACGGGTGATGCCTATATCGTTCCTCATGGCAATCACTTCCACTATATTCCTAAGAGTGATTTGTCTGCCAGTGAATTAGCTGCCGCCCAAGCCTTCTTATCTGGAAAAGGCGGTCAATTAAGTACGGTTGAATACCGTTCAAGTAGGGGAGAAACAAGATCTAGTGTGAGAACGAGTCAATCTGAGACACCTCAAAATCCTGCAACAGATTCTGAAAGTCAAAGTGAGGACTTAGCTAGTCTCCTTCAAGAATTGTACGCTTTGCCACTTAGCCAACGTCATGTGGAGTCTGATGGATTAGTATTTGACCCAGCACAGATTACAAAACGTACTGCAAATGGTGTGGCAGTTCCTCATGGGGATCATTTCCATTTCATTCCTTATTCACAAATGTCTGCTTTGGAAGAAAAATTGGCTCGAAATCTACCAATTGGAGGTCAGCCAGTTCAAAAGCATTCTGATAATACGAAACCAAGCAGTACAGATAAACTAAGTTCAACCATTAAACCAAACTTTAATCTCAATACGCCGGCACCGAATAGAGCAACTGGAGGCGCCTATACAACGGATGATGGGTATGTCTTTAGTCCGTCAGATGTGATTGAAGATACAGGAGACGCTTTTATTGTACCGCATGGCAACCATTTCCACTATATACCAAAAGGCGCTTTGTCTGCAGGAGAATTGGCTGCTGCCCAAGCCTATTGGAATGGGAAGCAGGGGTCTCGTCCTTCTTCAAGTTTTAGTCATAATGCAAATCCAGCTCAACCAAGCTTGTCAGAGAACCACAATCTAACTGTCACTCCAACTTATCATCAGAATCAAGGGGAAGATATTTCAAGCCTTTTACGTGAATTGTATGCCAAACCTTTGTCAGAACGACATGTGGAATCGGATGGCTTGGTATTCGACCCAGCACAAATAACAGATCGTACAGCAAATGGTGTTGCTGTGCCTCACGGAAATCATTATCACTTTATCCCTTATTCACAAATGTCTGATTTAGAGCAGAAGATTGCAAGAATGATTCTGTTAAAAGGGCAAAATGGTGCAGTCGTGCCAGGAATGCATTATTTGAAACCAGCACCAAAACCGCAAGCTCAACCGTCAACTGAGAAAAAACAAACTAATTTTGCAGTAGAACAGGTTGTTAGAAAAGTTGGAAAAGGATATGTTGTGGAAATTGCTGGTGTCAGTCACTATGTTTTTGCTAAAGACTTGGCTAAGGATAAGATTGATGCTATTGAAAATCTCTTGTCTAAGAAAACTCAAGAGACACATGCTCTAGTTGCGAAGAAAGAAAACGTCTCTTCTCGTGACAAAGAATTTTATGATAAAGCTTATAATCTGTTAACCCAGGCTCATAAAGCCTTGTCTGAAAATAAGGGGCGTGCTGTTGATTTCCAAGCCTTAGACAAATTAGCAGAACGCTTGAATAATGAATCTTCTAATAATAAAGTAAAATTGGTAGATGATTTATTGGCATTTCTAGCACCGATTACCCACCCAGAACGCCTTGGCAAACCAAATGCTCAAATTGCCTATACAAACGATGAAATTAAATTAGCGAAATTAGCAGGTAAATATACAACCTCAGATGGCTACATTTTTGACGAACATGATATTGAAAGTGATGCAGGAAATGCCTACGTCACTCCACACTTGAACCATAGCCACTGGATTAAAAAAGACAGCTTATCTGAAGCTGAAAGGGCAGCAGCTCAGGCTTATGCTAAAGAAAAAGGCTTACAAGCTCCAAATTCTACTGAAGCAAAACCAGAGGCAACAGGGACAGAAGCTATCTATAACCGCGTAACAGCTGAGAACAAGGTACCATTAGAAAAAATACCAAATCATTTACAGTATACTGTAGCTGTACAGAATGGTTACTTTATAATTCCTCACTTTGATCACTATCATAATCTTAAGTTTGCATGGTTTGACGAAGGACTCTATAAGGCACCTGAGGGTTATACCTTAGAAGATTTATTTGCGACTGTAAAATATTATGTTGAACATCCAAATGAACGTCCTCACTCAGATAATGGTTGGGGAAACGCAAGTGACCATGTTCGTAAAAATAAAGCAGAAGACAGTAAACCTGATGAAGATAAGGAACATGATGAAGTAAGTGAGCCAACTCGCCCTGAATCTGATGAAAAAGAGAATCACGCAGGTTTAAACCCTTCAGTAGATAATCTTTATAAACCAAGCACTGATGAAGACGAGACAGAGGGAGTAGCTAATGATACAACAGACGAATCTGAAGTCCCTCAAGTAGAGACTGAAAAAGTAGAAGCCAAGCTTAAAGAAGTAGAAGATCTACTTGATGCAGTAACGGATGCTAGCTTGAAAAACAATGTGACAGAGAGCCTAGCTGGTTTACGAAATAATCTGAGTCTCCAAACCATGGATAATAATGGTATCATGGCAAAAGCAGAAAAATTACTTGCTTTGTTAAAAAGGTAGTGAGTCAGTTATGACGAAATCAGAAGCATAAATTTATCCTGTTAAATTAAAATGATGTAAGAGTCAGTAGCAATACTGGCTTTTATTTATCTTGCTCCGTAAGGTTCAGGCTAAATAAATCACCTGATTTTTTTGGGCTCTGGCTTCATTTAGGAGAAATCAATCTACATCCAAGGTTAGTAACTTAATCATAGGTCTTCCTTTGTTAGAGAAGATGATGGTAAAAGGGGAGAGGGTAATTGATTTTACAGTTTAGGATGTTTTGATAACAATTCATGACTTGAAAAAGATATTTCGCCAATATATGCTATACTAAACTTGTTATACAGTTAAGTAAATTATTATATTCAATAAGCTAGTCAAGAAAAACAGAGGATTTAAGATGAAAAAACGGATTATTCAGATTTTACTAGCATTGTCCTTAATTTTTTACAAATCAACTTGGTTTTGGACGCTTTTCAATCATCTCGCAAAGTCCTATCTACCAGCAAGTCGTGAGTTTTTTCAGATTCTACTTTTGCTGGAAAGTGTAGTTCTTTTATTAGCGGTCATCTATCTACTAGTTTTTGCAGGAAAGAAAACTTTTCATTTCAAGTGGCAGCTGAGGTACTTTATCTACCTTTTACTGGGCTACATCATTTTGTATATGTCGGACTTCTTCTTGTCTTATTTCATACCCTCGTCTTCAAATCAAATTTCTTTGAATGAAACGATAGAAATGATAGGGAGACAGGAATTACCCTATTTCTTGCTCATAGCTTGCTTCATCGGTCCTATTACTGAGGAATTGATTTATCGCGGTGTGCTAATGACAACCTTTTTCAAAAACTCGCCTTGGTACGGAGATGTCTTGCTTTCTGCTATTATTTTCGGTTATATTCATATCAATTTTGCTTTAACTCCTCTTGCTTTTTTCATTTATGTTAGCGGAGGGCTTATTTTGGCTCTATTGTATCGCATGACTAAAAATCTCTACTATCCAATACTAGTTCATATTTTCATCAATATCACTGCTTTCTGGAATGTGTGGTTACTCCTATTTTCAGGAAGTTAGCTTACTAAAACAATGTCGGAACTTTCCAGCATTTTCTTTTCGATATCGGAGTGGTGTGTAGCCACTTATTTTTTTGAATTGATTTTGAAAATAAGATTGGCTTGAGAAAGCTAGATAGCTACTGATGTGGCTAATGGATTTATATGTGTGGACTAACAACTCTTTAGCCTCTTCAATTTTGGCTTCTATGATAACTTCGTTAATGGTCTTTTTGGTTTCAGATTTGAATTGCTTACCAAAGAAGGAGTAACTAAAACCAATGTGATTTGCGATCATTTGAACAGACAATGGGATATTATATTAGTATGACTTTGAATATGGTCAAGGGCCTCTTTCACAGGCTGACTAAGATTGGACTGTGATTTGCTATCTGCAACACGTTTTACAAAATCCATATACATGGTAAGGTCAGTCCGTATATGCTGATTTCATCTGACAAGCGCTCGTACTCCGTAATATAGATATCCTGATAGTTACAGTACTTCGAAAGGAATTGGAGGTAAATGTATAAAATGACGTTTGATCAACAAATTATAGCAATTGCTATGGTCATACTGGGAACTGTTATCACACGCCTTGTCCCGTTTATTTTTTTTTCATCCAAAGAGAAAACGCCAGCTTATATTCTCTACCTTGGGAAAGTTCTCACTCCAGCTATTTTTGGATTAATGGTCGTCTTTAGTCTCAAAGATACGAGTTTCACGAATACTAGTGATCTTCTTCCAAAGTTGCTAGCTATTTTAGTTGTTATCTTCTTGCATAAGTGAAAAAAGAATATGTTACTTTCGGTTGCTGGTGGCTCCCTATTTTATATCACCTTGTATTCTTTAGTTTTTTAGGAGGTTGGTATGTTGTAAAAATGGAATAGGTTTCATTTATTAAGAACTTTTGTCTCACTCTTGATTTGTCTCTTTTCTTTTTCCGTAAAAATCTAGGATTACTTTTCTTTTCAGAGCTCTTATCTGTCTATTTTATCCTTATAGGTGGAAAAGATTTTCTATCATATTTGAGTAAGACAAGAAGTGTTTGAACTCTTGCACAGTCACTTTTCCCTATTCTTCTGTCCATCTGGTTGGTCTATGTTAGTTTTGAAGGCCTAGCTAGAGATATTCCTTACTACATTGGAACATGGGCGATCATGCTAGGAATAGCTAATATTATCATTGGCTGGTAAATCTGTCGACTATAAATAGAAAATGCCAAACAGACTGTCATTACAGGATTTATCTTGATTTTATTTGTTATGTTAGTACTGATTCAACAAAACATAAGTGGAAGTATCTTTGCTTATCTAATAGAACTGTTCTTCTTGATAGATTGTCTGGTTTCAATTTTTAGATATCGCTCCAAAACAAATATTTATTAAACCATTCTATTCTTTACCTTGAAGAGTAGGATGGTCTTTTTCTCAAGAATTTTATCCTTTATAAGTTTACTATTTTGTGATATTTGTCTGGCGTAAGAGCAGCAAACAACTGATTACCATAGAATTTTAATTAGTAGCTGACTAGTCCTTGTGTTATCTTGCTATATCGTGCAGAAATATTTCTATGTACAGGGTTCTAATACCTATATTTTTGACAATAATATAAGAAAATAGTATACTAAATAGACAGTCATTTATTGTAGTGATAACGGTTAGGAGAAAATAGTGTTAAAACGTATTTTAAATATAGCATTAGCTTATGTCGGTGTTGTTATTGGTGCTGGACTATCTTCAGGCCAAGATTTAATGCAATACTTTGTTAGTTTTGGTAAATGGGGTATCATTGGAACGATTGTTCTTGGAATCATAAGTATTATTTTTGGTAAAATTATCATTACCTTAGGAAGCTATTTCCGTTCAAATGATCATTTTGAAGTTCTTTCCCAAATTGCCGGGCCTATTACTAATAAGATTCTTGATTTTGCTTTAATTGTTTCCTGCTTTGTAATTGGTTTTGTTATGATTGCTGGGGCTGGTTCAAACCTTAACCAACAATTTGGTTTGCCATTTTGGTTGGGAGGATTGATTTGTGCTATCTTGGTCATTATTGTCAGTTTTCTTAATTTTGAAAAGATTACCAGCGTTCTTGGGATATTTACTCCTTTGGTTTTTGTCATGATTATCATTATGGCAGTCCATACGTTCGTAGGGAAAAGTTTTGATTTTGAAGAATTAGAAGCAATCACAGCTACACTTTCTTCTCCGATGCCCAATGTCTGGGTTTCTTTACTAAATTATTTCGCACTAACTGTTATGACTGGTGTATCCATGGCATTTGTCTTAGGAGGTTCTGTCATGAGAATTGGTGTTGCGGAAAAAAGTGGTCTCTTAGGTGGACTTGTAGTTAGTTTGATTATTACCGTAGCAACTGGTATTTTATACGCCAATATAAAACTTGTTTCAACTGTTGATATTCCTATGTTAACAATTGCGGAGCAAATTCATCCTCTATTTTCTTTGCTGTATGCTCTAATTATTTTTGGACTTATTTTTAATACAGCTTTCAGTTTATTTTATGCCTTGGCAAAACGTTTCTCTTCAAACAAACCTAAGCGCTTTTACCCTATTCTAATCGCTACGGTCGCTATAGGATATGGTTTATCTTTTATGGGGTTTAAAGAATTAGTCTCCATTATGTATCCTCTTTTAGGTTATGTCGGTTGTCTAATGCTGGTCATTTTAGCAGTGGCATGGATAAAAGAAAGAGGAAACATCAAAGGGGAAAAATCTTTAAGACGAAAGATGATTCGATTGATAACCAAAAAATATGACGATGATCAAGAATATACTATTAGAGATAAAGCGACATTTCACCAACTTGGTGAAGATTCTATTATAGATACTAAAAGTATCAAAAGTGATATCAAGGATTTAGTAAAAGAACAGTTTGTTGATGATGATGCAAAACATGATGGAAGCGTCTTATCTTAAATGATAATAAAACTGGCAAAATCTTTAAAATCAGAAAAGTGCATCTTATCAGGTATCAAAAACACTTGATAAGATGCCTTTTATTGTAATACTAGATACTTCAGCTTTTCCTAAAATTGAGTTTTTTCCATCCTTAGCTGAACTGACTTTTGAAGTATTTTCATCTTAATAAATAGATAATGAACATTAACTCATCTATCTGCTAGTAGCTAGTCAGACAAAGACTGACTTATATATGGGGAAAATCTTCTTTCAAGTGAGTTTTATCTTTATCCGGAACTAGAAAATAGCAATTATATCTACAAACTATATTCCATCGTGTGGAGGAGAGAGACTAGTTTGTATGATTAAGAATAACCTACTAGTAAAAAATAGATCATTTTTTAATATGAGATAAAAACCGATATTAAAAGCAATTTATTTCTATTTTTTAATATTTCATTGTATAATAGCAATATACGCAAATATCATGTGTCATCAGGTTAATACTATTAGAAAATCTTTTTAAACTACATCAGGCTAATATACAGACTCAAAACAGTATCGTGAGTAGCCTACGGCTAGTTCCCTAGTTTACGCTTTGATTTTCATCGAGAATAACCTTTCTATTTCAATTTTAAGGAGAAAATACAGAGTGAAAAAAATAATGCTAATTATCAATCCAACTTCTGGAGGAGAAAAAGCTTTAGATTACAAAGAGAAGCTGGAGAATAAAGCAAGAGAGTATTTTGATGATGTGGAAACTAAAATTACTCAAAAAGCTAAAGATGCTACAAATTTCGCAGAAGAAGCTGCTAGAGAAAGATATGAATCAATTCTAGTTTTTGGTGGAGATGGTACAGTCAATGAAGTTATTTCAGGGATTGCTGAAAGGGACTATATTCCTAAACTGGGAATTATACCAGGTGGTACTGGTAACCTGATTACAAAACTTTTAGAAATCAATCAAGATATTGACGGAGCTATTGAAGATCTGGATTTCAATTTAACTGATAAGATTGATATCGGAAAAGCAAATGGTCACTATTTTGGATATATCTTTAGTATCGGGTCTCTCCCTGAAGCCATTCATAATGTTGAAATTGAAGATAAAACGAAATTTGGTATCTTGGCTTATGCAGTTAATACCATGAAGTCTGTCATGACAGATCAAGTCTTTAACATTAAAGTTGAAACCGAAAATGGAAATTACCTTGGGGAAGCAAGTCATGTTTTAGTACTTCTAACAAATTATTTTGCAGATAAAAAAATCTTTGAAGAAAACAAGGATGGATATGCAAATATTCTAATTTTGAAAGATGCTTCTATATTCTCTAAATTATCTTTGATTCCGGATTTGTTAAAAGGAGATCTTGTAGAGAATGAAAATATTGAATATATAAAGGCACGTACTATTAAAATTTCTTCTGATATCGAATTAGAGTCGGATGTTGATGGCGATAAATCAGATAATCTACCAGTCGACATCAAGGTACTAGGACAACACATTGAAGTGTATTCCGTACCTAAGAAACAATCATAAAACTCAAAGCCTTGTTACCGAGGCTTTTTTTATGGCTCTTTGTCAACTGTAGTGGGTTGATGAAAAGCTAAGCTCGAGAAAGGACAAATTTCGTCCTTTCTTTTTTGATATTCAGAGCGATGAAAATCCGTTTTTTGAAGTTTTCAAAGTTCCGAAAACCAAAGGCATTGCGCTTGATAAGTTTGATGAGATTATTGGTTGCTTCCAGTTTGGCATTAGAATAGTGTAGTTGAAGGGCGTTGACAATCTTTTCTTTATCTTTGAGGAAGGTTTTAAAGACAGTCTGAAAAATAGGATGAACCTGCTTAAGATTGTCTTCAATAAGCCCGAAAAATTTCTCTGGTTCCTTATTCTGGAAGTGAAAAAGCAAGAGCTGATAGAGCTGATAGTGATGTTTCAAGTCTTGTGAATAGCTCAAAAGCTTGTCTAAAATCTCTTTATTCGTCAAGTGCATGCGAAAAGTAGGGCGATAAAAACGTTTATCGCTGAGTTTACGACTATCCTGTTGGATGAGTTTCCAGTAGCGTTTGATAGGCTTGTATTCATGAGATTTTCGTTCAAACTGATTCATGATTTGGACACGCAAACGACTCATAGCACGGCTGAGATGTTGTACAATGTGGAAGCAATCTAGAACGATTTTAGCACATGGGAGTGAAACAGTCTGGGAGACTGTTTCAGCCTGAGCCTAGAAATTCGAAAGCGAAGCTGTTTAGCTAAGTCATAGTAAGGGCTAAACATATCCATAGTAATGATTTTCACCTGACAAGGAACGGCTCTATCGTAGCGAAGAAAGCGACTTCGAATAATAGCTTGTGTTCGTCCCTCAAGAACAGTGATGATATTGATATTGTCAAAATCTTGCGCAATGAAACTCATCTATCCCTTGGTAAAGGAGTACTCATCCCAAGACATAGTCTTTGGAAGCCGAGAAAAATCATGCTTAAAGTGAAAGTCATTGAGCTTTCGAATGACAGTTGAAGTTGAAATGCCAAGCTGATGAGCAATATCGGTCATAGAAGTTTTTTCAATCAGCTTCTGAGCAATTTTTTGGTTGATGATACGAGGGATTTGATGATTTTTCTTTACTAGAGGAGTCTCAGCAACCATCATTTTTGAGCACTGATAGCAGTTAAAACGGTGTTTTCTAAGGAGAATTCTAGTAGGTATACCAGTTGTTTCGAGGTAAGGGAGCTTAGATGGTTTTTGAAAGTCATATTTCTTCATTTGACTTCTGTACTCAGGGCAAGACGGGGCGTCATAGTCCAGTTTAGCGAAGATTTCTTTGTGAGTATCCCTATTAACGATATCTATAATTTGGATATTTGGGTCTTTGATATCAAGAAGTTTTGTGATAAAATATAATTGTTCCATAGGATTCTTTCTAATGATGGTTTTGTCGCTTTTCATTATAGATCTTATGGGACTTTTTTTCTACAACAAAATAGGCTCCATAATATCTATAGGGGATTTACCCACTACAAATATTATAGAGCCTTTTTTATTATGTGATTTTCAGTAGCCAGATTTATTCTATCTAATACAAGTAAAGCTAAGTATTTAAGATTTAGTAGATGATGAAGAAAAGAAAGGATGTCCTAAATATTTTAACAGATTTACGAGGCTAATCATGGTATAATAAAAGGTAATGAAAAATTCCAACGAGGCTGAGATGAAATTACTTTATACTGATATTCGGACTTCTTTGACAGAAATTCTAACCAGAGAGGCGGAGGAGCTAGTTGCTGCTGGCAAGCGGGTCTTCTACATCGCCCCCAACTCTCTTTCTTTTGAAAAGGAACGTGCCGTGCTGGAATGCTTGTCCCAGCAGGCTTCTTTTGCGATTACCGTCACGCGCTTTGCGCAGATGGCTCGTTACCTGGTCTTGAATGACTTGCCTGCCAAGACTAGTCTAGATGACATCGGTCTTGGGATGGCCTTTTACAAATGCCTGGTCGAACTTGATCCCAAGGATTTACGTGTTTATGGTGCTATCAAGCAGGATCCTCAATTTATCCAGCAGTTGATTGATCTTTACCACGAGATGACCAAAGCTCAGATGAGTTTTTTGGACTTGGAGAGTTTGACGGATGAGGACAAGAGGGCTGATTTACTCTTGATTTTTGAGAAAGTAACGGCCTATCTTAACCAAGGGCAGTTAGCTCAGGGAAGTCAGTTATCCCATTTGATTGAGGCTATTGAGAATGACAAAGTTAGTAGTGATTTTACTCAAATCGCCTTGGTTATTGATGGATTTACCCGTTTTTCTGCCGAAGAAGAGCGAATTGTGGACTTACTTCACGGCAAGGGTGTTGAGATTGTCATTGGGGCTTATGCTAGTAGGAAAGCTTATACCAGTCCTTTTAGTGAGGGCAATCTCTACCAAGCCAGTGTGGAGTTTCTCCATCATCTAGCTTCTAAATACCAAACGCCTGCTCAAGACCGTTCTCAGACTCATGAGAAGATGGATAGTTTTGACAAGGTCTCTCGTTTATTGGAATCGTCCTATGACTTTTCAGAACTTTCCTTGGAAATTGATGATAAGGACCGTGAAAACTTACAAATCTGGTCTTGCTTGACGCAAAAGGAAGAGTTGGAGCTAGTAGCCCGTAGCATTCGTCAGAAATTGCATGAGAACTCAGACCTGAGCTACAAGCATTTTCGTATTCTCTTGGGGGATGTAGCTTCTTATCAGTTATCTCTAAAAACGATTTTTGACCAGTATCAGATTCCTTTCTATCTAGGTAGAAGCGAATCCATGGCTCATCATCCCTTGACACAGTTTGTAGAGTCTATTTTGGCTTTAAAACGCTATCGTTTCCGTCAGGAGGATTTGATAAACCTTCTTAGAACAGGTCTGTATACCGATCTTAATCAGGCTGATATTGATGCTTTTGAGCAATATATCCGCTATCTTGGTATCAATGGCTTACCATCCTTTCAGCAAGCCTTTACCAGATCCCACCATGGAAAATTTAATCTGGAACGTTTAAATACTTTTCGTCTGCGTATTTTAACACCTCTTGAAACTCTCTTTGCCAGTCGAAAACAGAAGGCTGAAAATCTCTTGCAAAAGTGGAACTATTTTCTAAAAGAAGGAGCTGTGACCAAGCAGTTACAAGATTTGACAGCCACTATGGAAGCTGTAGAAAAGGAAAGACAAGCTGAAGTTTGGAAGGCTTTCTGTCATGTTTTAGAACAATTTGCGACTGTTTTTGCTAGTTCACAGGTTAGTCTAGAGGACTTTCTAGCCTTGCTCCATTCTGGAATGAGCCTATCTCAATACCGTACCATTCCAGCGACAGTGGACACCGTTCTGTTGCAGAGCTATGATTTGATTGCTCCTCTGACAGCTGACTTTGTCTACGCCATTGGGCTGACTCAGGATCATTTACCAAAAATTGCGCAAAACACTAGTCTTTTGACTGATGAAGAAAGACAAAGTCTAAACCAAGCGACTGAAGAGGGGGCTCAATTACTGATTGCCAGCAGTGAAAATCTCAAGAAAAATCGCTACACTATGCTTTCCTTGGTCAATTCTGCTCGTAAGCAGTTGGTTTTGTCGGCTCCAAGCCTTTTTAACGAAAGTGAAAGCAAGGAATCAATCTATCTTCAAGAGTTGGTCCATTTTGGATTTAGTCGAAAAGAGAAGAGGATGAATCACAAAGGGCTGTCTAAGGAGGATATGGGCTCATATCACAGTCTTTTGTCCAGTCTGGTTGCCTATCACCAGCAGGGCGAGACGAGTGATAGGGAGCAAGATTTGACCTTTGTCAAGGTTCTGGCGCGTGTGATGGGTAAAAAACTAGAACTGCAAGGTCTGGAAAATCCAGCCCTCTCAACCAGTCCAAGCAGTAAGCAGTTGGCTAAGGACACCTTACAAGCTCTCTATCCTACTGATCAGGAGTTTTACCTGTCTACCTCTGGTTTGACGGAGTTTTATCGGAACCAATACAGTTATTTCCTACGTTATGTTTTAGGCTTGCAGGAAGAATTGCGCCTGCGTCCAGATGCCCGTAGTCACGGGAATTTCTTACACCGTATTTTTGAACGAGCCTTGCAGTTGCCTGACGAAGATTCTTTTGACCAACGTTTAGAACAAGCTATTCAAGAAACCAGTCAAGAACGCGAATTTGAAGCTATTTATCAAGAAAGTTTGGAAGCCCAGTTTACCAAGGAAGTTCTGCTTGATGTTGCACGGACGACTGGCCATATTCTCCGACACAATCCAGCCATCGAAACCATCAAAGAGGAAGCAAATTTTGGCGGAAAAGAGCAAGCCTTTATTCAATTGGACAATGGTCGCAGTGTCTTTGTACGAGGTAAGGTGGACCGGATTGATCGTTTGAAAGCTGATGGGGCGATCGGAGTAGTAGACTACAAGTCTAGTCTAACTCAGTTTCAGTTTCCTCATTTCTTTAATGGTCTTAATTCCCAACTGCCAACCTACCTAGCTGCCCTAAAAAGAGAGGGGGAGCAGAACTTTTTCGGTGCCATGTATTTGGAAATGACTGAACCTGTCCAATCTCTGATGGCCGTTAAAAGTTTGGCTGGAGCAGTAGTAGAAGCCAGCAAGTCTATGAAATACCAAGGTCTCTTTTTAGAAAAAGAAAGCAGTTATTTAGGCGAATTTTACAACAAAAATAAGACTAATCAGCTGACGGATGAGGAATTTCAGCTCCTACTGGACTACAATGCCTGTCTTTACAAGAAAGCAGCTGAGAAGATTTTAGCAGGTCAGTTCGCCATTAACCCTTATACTGAAAATGGCAGAAGTATTGCACCGTATGTTCAGCAACATCAAGCCATCACAGGATTTGAAGCCAATTACCACTTGGGCCAAGCCCGTTTCCTAGAAAAGTTGAACTTGGCTGACGGCAAACGTCTGGTCGGAGAGAAACTCAAGCAAGCTTGGTTTGAAAAAATAAGAGAGGAGTTGAATCGATGAAGTCTATTCCCTTTTTAACTGAGGAGGAGATTCAAAAACTGCAAGAAACTGAAGCAAATTCGAGCAAGGAACAAAAGAAAACTGCCGAGCAAATTGAAGCCATCTACACTTCTGGTCAAAATATCCTGGTTTCAGCGTCGGCTGGTTCTGGTAAAACCTTTGTTATGGCCGAGCGTATTCTGGATCAGTTAGCGCGTGGTGTCGAAATTTCTCAACTCTTTATCTCAACCTTTACCGTCAAGGCTGCCACAGAGCTTAAGGAACGTTTGGAGAAAAAAATCAGCCAACAAATCCAAGAAACGGATGATGTCGAGCTCAAACAACACTTGGGTCGTCAGTTGGCTGATCTACCCAACGCTGCCATCGGAACCATGGACTCTTTCACACAAAAATTCCTTGGTAAACACGGCTATCTACTTGATATTGCACCTAATTTCCGTATTTTACAAAACCAAAGCGAGCAACTTCTTCTAAAAAACGAAGTCTTTCATGAGGTCTTTGAAGCCCATTACCAAGGTAAACAGAAAGAGACCTTTAGTCATTTGCTGAAAAACTTTGCTGGACGTGGCAAAGATGAACGGGGGCTGCGACAGCAGGTCTATAAAATTTATGACTTCCTCCAATCCACCAGCAATCCTCAGAAATGGTTAAGTGAATCTTTTCTCAAAGGCTTTGAAAAAGCTGATTTTAGCAGTGAAAAAGAAAAACTGACCACACAAATCCAGCAAGCCCTTTGGGATTTGGAAAGCTTTTTCCGTTATCATCTGGATAATGATGCCAAGGAGTTTGCAAAGGCTGCTTATCTAGAGAATGTTCAGTTGATTTTAGATGAAATTGGCTCCTTAAATCAAGAGTCCGATAGTCAGGCTTATCAGGCAGTACTTGCGCGTGTTGTCGCCATTTCGAAAGAAAAAAACGGTCGAGCTTTGACCAATGCCAGCCGTAAGGCTGATTTGAAGCCACTGGCCGATGCCTACAACGAAGAGAGAAAGACCCAGTTTGCTAAACTAGGACAACTAGCAGACCAGATAACCATTCTCGACTATCAAGAACGTTATCATGGAGAGACCTGGGAACTAGCTAAAACCTTCCAATCTTTCATGAGGGATTTTGTGGAGGCTTATCGTCAGCGTAAGCGCCAGGAAAACGCCTTTGAATTCGCTGATATTAGCCATTATACCATTGAGATTTTGGAGAATTTTCCGCAAGTCCGTGAGGCTTATCAGGAGCGCTTCCATGAAGTCATGGTAGACGAGTATCAAGATACCAACCATATTCAAGAACGGATGCTGGAATTACTTTCTAATGGCCACAACCGCTTTATGGTGGGAGATATCAAGCAGTCCATCTATCGTTTCCGTCAGGCAGACCCGCAGATTTTCAATGAAAAGTTCCAACGCTATGCGCAAAATCCAAAAGAGGGCAAGCTCATTCTCCTCAAGGAAAATTTCCGTAGTAGTTCAGAAGTGCTATCAGCAACCAATGATGTTTTTGAACGCCTTATGGATCAAGAAGTCGGAGAAATCAACTATGATAACATGCACCAGCTTGTTTTTGCCAATACCAAACTGACTCCCAATCCAGACAATAAGGCAGAATTTCTCCTCTACGACAAGGACGATACAGGTGAGGAAGAAGAGAGTCAAACAGAAACGAAACTAACTGGTGAGATGCGATTAGTTATCAAGGAAATCCTTAAACTCCATAGAGAACAAGTTGTTGCCTTTAAAGAAATCGCCCTTCTGACCTCCAGTCGCAGTCGTAATGATCAGATTCTCCTCGCCCTGTCTGAGTACGGGATTCCTGTCAAAACTGACGGAGAGCAAAACAATTATCTCCAATCCCTAGAAGTGCAAGTCATGCTAGATACCCTTCGTGTCATTCACAATCCCCTGCAAGACTACGCCTTGGTTGCCCTTATGAAGTCTCCAATGTTTAGCTTTGACGAGGACGAGTTAGCACGTTTATCTCTTCAGAAAGATGAGGACAAAGTTCAAGAGAATCTCTATGAGAAACTGGTCAATGCTCAAAAACTGGCAAGCAGTCAAAAGGACTTGATTCACACAGCTCTAGCTGAAAAACTAAATCAATTCATGAATATCTTGGATTCTTGGCGCCTGTATGCCAAAACCCACTCCCTCTATGACCTGATTTGGAAGATTTACAACGACCGTTTTTACTACGATTATGTTGGAGCTTTGCCAAATGGACCTGCTAGACAAGCTAATCTCTATGCCCTAGCACTGCGTGCTGATCAATTTGAAAAGAGCAATTTCAAGGGCTTGTCGCGTTTTATTCGTATGATTGACCAAGTCTTAGAAGCCCAGCACGATTTGGCAAGCGTGGCTGTTGCACCGCCAAAAGATGCAGTAGAGCTCATGACCATTCACAAGAGTAAAGGGCTGGAGTTTCCTTACGTCTTTATCCTCAATATGGATCAAGATTTCAACAAGCAAGACTCTATGTCAGAAGTCATTCTCAGTCGTAAAAATGGACTAGGTGTCAAGTATATTGCCAAGATGGAGACGGGAGCAGTGGAAGATCACTATCCTAAAACCATCAAACTCTCCATTCCTAGTCTGACCTATAGGCAGAACGAAGAAGAATTACAGCTGGCAAGCTATTCAGAGCAGATGCGTCTGCTGTATGTTGCCATGACGAGGGCTGAGAAAAAGCTCTATCTTGTCGGCAAGGGATCTCGTGAAAAGCTGGAAGCCAAGGAATACCCAGCAGCTAAAAATGGAAAACTAAATAGCTCTACTAGACTACAAGCAAGGAATTTCCAAGATTGGATTTGGGCTATCAGTAAAGTATTTGCCAAGGATCATCTCAACTTTAGCTATCGTTTTGTTGGTGAAGATCAGTTGACCAGAGAAGCTATCGGAGAGTTGGAAACCAAGAGTCCTCTCCAAAATAGCTATCAAGCAGACAATCGTCAGTCAGAAACCATTAAAGAAGCTCTTGAAATGCTAAAAGAGGTGGAAGTTTATAATATACTTCATCGCGCAGCCATTGAACTTCCTAGTGTTCAAACCCCAAGTCAAATCAAGAAATTCTACGAACCCGTTATGGATATGGAAGGTGTCGAGATTGCAGGTCAAGGCCAGTCAGTAGACAAGAAAATTAGCTTTGATTTACCAGATTTTTCAACCAAAGAAAAGGTAACTGGAGCTGAGATTGGTAGTGCTACCCACGAACTCATGCAGAGAATTGACCTCAGCCAGCGACCAACGCTTGCTAGCCTGACAGAAACTCTCAAACAAGTTCAAACCAGCCCAGCTGTTAGGGACAATATCAATCTTGCTAAAATTCTTGCATTCTTTGACACAGCACTCGGTCAGGAAATTATCGCTAATACCGACCATCTTTATCGCGAGCAACCCTTTTCCATGCTCAAAAGAGACCAAAAGAGTCAGGAAGACTTCGTTGTCCGTGGAATCCTTGATGGCTATCTACTTTACGAAGACAAAATTGTTCTGTTCGACTATAAGACAGACCGCTATGATGAACCAAGTCAACTCATGGACCGTTATCGTGGTCAGTTAGCCCTATACGGAGAGGCTTTATCTCGAGCCTATTCGATTGAAAATATTGAAAAATACTTGATTTTACTAGGTAAAGACAAGGTTCAAGTTGTAAAAGTATAATCTAGAAAGGAGACCTCATGACACTTCCAGTTAGAAAATCCCTGCATGATGCGGTTTTACAGGCTTCAAAAGCTGATACTTGGGAACAAGCTACCAAGGAATGGAATGAAGTTTCCTTGATTTTTAACGGTATCGGCCGTAGCAATTGTGTCTGTGGAAATGCTATCAAATACGCTTATGAACTCTTTAACGGTGTCACAGGCCAACGCCTCTTTCCAATTGGTAGCGACTGTGTTCGTCATTTTCATCGATTGACCCTTGAACAGCAATTGGAAGAGGAAGAAAAACTACTCAGAAAGGTTGAAAATCTGACCAGAAAATCCCAGAAAAAGGAAAAAATCAAGGTTAACAAAAGTGACTTTGACGAGCGTCTTCTAAAGTGGCTCTGGGAAAAAGGTGTTTTTAAACCCAATCGTGGCAATCAGTTCTCACCTGAGAAAGACTACCAGCTCTTCCTAGAAGTCTTTCAAGGAGGAAGTTGGACCAAGGCGGAGCCAAAGAAAAAGGCTCGGATGGAAGAAGTGCTTGAAAAGTGTATCAAACCCTTTTTACTTGGAAAACCAGATGACCAACTCTACCTTGTCAAACTAGGAAAAGATAAAATTGACTACGAACAAGAACTCCGTATTCAGGCAGAGAAAGAGCGCAAGAAGAGGGATAAAATCGCCAAGCAATATGCAGACAATCTGGTTCTAGCTATGGGCCCAGCAGAGCGGGCTTATCAAGATTACTTTGGCTTTACAGAGACACTGACTCAAGAAGAACGCAAGTGGGAGAAAATTCTTTTTGGTAAAAATCGGACAGAACGGGCTATCAAGGCCAAACAATACCAAAAAGAGTTGGAAAAAGATCAACGAATTGCCGGTCAGGATCCAATTGAAAGAAAGCAGAAGCAGACCTGGCTCCTCAATTCCTATTTTCGTAAGCTTCCTGAAGAAAAAGCCCGATTTGCTCGCCTCTTATTAGAATATCGAAAAAGCGGAGAAGTTCCCTTTTCAACCCAATACCTGTCAGATCATCTGCTCGACTTTTTATATAAAATGAAAGCCTTTGAATTTGAAATTGCACCAGAACAAGTTCGAGACTTTTTAAAAGAAAGCCTTCAGACAGAACATCTATCCTCAGCACAAGAAAGCTGGATAGAAGGAATTCTCCTCAACTGCATCAAATCATTTTTAGAACGATTATTGATATGAGTAACACCTACCGTGGAAATTCCATGGTAGGTGTTATTGTATCCCCAAAATAATATAAAACAAAGTATGAAAACGCTACGCAATTTTAAGACTTTTCGGTAAATAAATAGTATAATTAAGGTATACTGCCTTTTTTATAGATAATACACTAATATAATAAAAGTCTTTGTAACATCTATAAATTGTATTTCAAGGAGGAATCATGGAAAAATATTTTGGTGAAAAACAAGAGCGTTTTTCATTTAGAAAATTATCAGTAGGACTTGTATCTGCAACGATTTCAAGTTTATTTTTTATGTCTGTATTAGCTAGTTCATCTGTGGATGCTCAAGAAACTTCAGGAGTTCACTATAAATATGTGACAGAGTCAGAGCTATCATCAGAAGAAAAGAAGCAGCTTGTCTATGATATTCCGACATACGTGGAGAATGATGATGAGACTTATTATCTTGTTTATAAGTTAAATTCTCAAAATCAACTGGCGGAATTGCCAAATACTGGAAGCAAGAATGAGGTGCAAGCCTTAGTTGCTGGTGCTAGCTTAGCTGCTCTGGGAATTTTAATTTTTGCTGTTTCCAAGAAAAAAGTTAAGAATAAAACGGTATTACATTTAGTATTGGTTGCAGGAATAGGAAACGGTGTTCTTGTATCGGCTCATGCTTTAGAAAATCATCTTTTGCTAAATTACAATACGGACTATGAATTGACCTCTGGAGAAAAATTACCTCTTCCTAAAGAGATTTCAGGTTACACTTATATTGGATATATCAAAGAGGGGAAAACTACTTCTGATTCTGAAGTAAGTAATCAAAAGAGTTCAGTTGCCACTCCTACAAAACAACAAAAGGTGGATTATAATGTTACACCGAATTTTGTAGAGAATCCATCAACAGTACAAGCTATTCAGGAACAAACACCTGTTTCTTCAACTAAGCCGACAGAAGTTCAAGTAGTGGAAAAACCTCTCTCTACAGAATTAACCGATCCAAGAAAAGAAGAGAAACAATCTTCAAATTCTCAATCACAATTAGCAGAACATAAGAATCTAGAGACGAAGAAAGAGGAGAAGGTTTCTCCAAAAGAAAAGACTGGGGTAAATACATTAAATCCACAGGATGAAGTTTTATCAGGTCAATTGAACAAACCTGAACTCTTATATCGTGATGAAACTATAGAGACAAAAATAGATTTTCAAGAAGAAATTCAAGAAAATCCTGATTTAGCTGAAAGAACTGTAAGAGTCAAACAAGAAGGTAAATTAGGTAAGAAAGTTGAAGTCGTCAGAATATTCTCTGTAAACAAGGAAGAAGTTTCGCGAGAAATTGTTTCAACTTCAACGACTGCGCCTGTTTCAAGAATAGTCGAAAAAGGTACTAAAAAAACTCAAGTTATAAAGGAACAACCTGAGACTGGTGTAGAACATAAGGACGTACAGGCGGGAGCTATTGTTGAACCAGCAGTTCAACCAGCTTTACCAGAAGCTGTAGTAAGTGATAAAGGCGTACCAGAAGTTCAGCCTGAGTTGCCAGAAGCAGTTGTGACTGATAAAGGTGAAGCGGAAGTTCATGAGAAGCCTGACTATACGCAACCAATAGGTGCAAACCTTGTTGAGCCTGAAGTTCATGAGAAACTAGAATACACTGAACCTGTAGGTACAACAGGAGTAGATGAAAATGGAAACTTGATTGAGCCACCTGTTATCGACATTCCAGAGTATACTGAACCAATATCTACAGTTTCAGAAGTTGCATCAGAAAGAGAAGAGTTGCCTTCTTTACATACCGATATCCGGACCGAGACTATTTCTAAAACGACTATAGAAGAATCTGATCCTACCAAATTTATAGGCGATAATTCTGTTAAACAAATTGGTGAGGATGGCGAACGTCAAATTGTTACTAGCTATGAAGAGTTACATGGCAAAAAAATTAGTGAACCAGTTGAAACAGTAACTATCTTGAAAGAAATGAAGCCTGAAATTCTTGTAAAAGGTACAAAAGAAAAGCCTAAAGAAAAAACGGCTCCTGTTTTGACTTTGGAGCGAACAGATACAAATGTATTAGACCGCTCCGCAAATCTTTCTTATCATTTGGTTAATACAGATGGAGTCAAGATCAATAAAATTACTGCGACAATTAAAGATGGAAATGAAATTGTCAAAACAGTAGATTTAACTTCAGAGCAATTAGATAAGCAGGTAGAAGATTTAAAATTCTACAAAGACTATAAGATAGAAACCACTATGACCTATGACCGTGGTAAGGGAGAAGAAACTGCAACATTAGAAGAGAAACCACTTCGCTTGGATTTGAAAAAAGTTGAGTTGAAAGATATTGCAAACACCAGTCTCGTACAAGTAAACGAAAGCGGTGTCGAAAGCGATAGTAATCATTTAACTTCTCTTCCAAGTGATGTTAACAACTATTACTTAAAAGTAACCTCAAGAGAAAACAAAGTGACTCGTTTAGCAATTGATAAGATTGAAGAGGTCATTGAAGAAGGTAAGCAGCTTTACAAGGTAACGGCAAAAGCACCTGACTTAGTTCAACGTGATAAAGACGGTAAGTTAAGAGACATTTACACTTATTATCTTGAAAAACCGAGGGCTACCGAGGATAAGGTTTATTACAATTTCCATGATTTAGCAAAAGATATGCAAGCAAATCCTACCGGTGAGTTTAAACTTGGTGCAGATTTGAATGCAGTTAACGTTAAGCCAGCAGGTAAAGCTTATGTTATGGCTAAGTTTAGAGGTACTTTATCAAGTGTAGAGAACCATCAGTACACGATTCATAACTTAGAAAGACCTTTGTTTAATGAGGCTGAAGGTGCTACACTTAAAAACTTTAACTTAGGTAATGTAGATATCAATATGCCTTTGGCTGATAAAGTTGCACCTATTGGTAATATGTTTAAGAAATCTACCCTTGAGAATATCAAAGTAGTAGGTTCAGTAACAGGAAATAACGATGTAACCGGTGCTGTTAATAAGTTAGACGAAGCTAATATGCGCAATGTAGCTTTTATTGGTAAGATTAACAGTCTTGGAGATAAAGGCTGGTGGTCTGGTGGACTTGTCAGCGAAAGTTGGATAAGTAACGTTGATAAAGCTTACGTTGATGCTAAGATTAGTGCCAATAAATCTAAATATGGTGGTTTAATTGGTAAACTAGATCATGGTATTGACTCGATGACAGTAGGTAAAAAAGGATTTCTCCGAAATGCTGTAATAAAAGGTACTATGAATTTGATTCAGCATGGCGAAAGTGGAGGTGTAATTCATAACAACTTTAACTGGGGTGTTATTGAAGACGTCGTAACAATGCTTAAAGTAAATAATGGTGAAATTGTCTATGGTTCACCAGCCTTGAATGATAATGACCAATATTTTGGATTAGATAATATCAAACGTGTAAATTATGTAAATGGTGTTGCAAGTGGTTTATCTTCCTACAAACATTCAAATCGTATTACTGGTATCTCTCAAGCCGAAGCAGATGCTAAAATCGCTAAGATGAATATCACAGCCAACACCTTTACTATTCAAGATCCTGTCGTAAACAAGTTAAATCGTATCGTTGATAGAGATTCTGAATATAAAGCGATTCAGGACTACCAAGAAACAAGAAACCTAGCTTATCGAAACTTGGAAAAACTGCAACCATTTTATAACAAAGAGTGGATTGTAAACCAAGGGAATAAGTTAACAGATGATTCCAATCTTGTTAAGAAAACTGTTCTGTCTGTAACAGGTATGAAAGCAGGGCAATTTGTCACTGATTTATCGGATATTGATAAGATTATGGTTCACTATTCTGATGGTACAAAAGAAGAGTTAGCTGTAACTGCTAAAACTGACTCTAAAGTAGCTCAAGTAAAAGAGTATGATGTAGCAGGTCAAAACATTGTCTATACTCCAAATATGGTTATGAAGAATCGTAACCAGTTAGCAAGCGGTATTAAAGAGAAGTTAGCTAGTGTTACCTTACTTTCAGATGAAGTTCGTGCTTTGATGGATAAACGTGAGAAGCCTTGGCAAAACACTCCTGAGAAGAAGACTGAGTACATTAAAGGATTGTATTTAGAAGAAAGCTTTGAAGAAGTAAAAGGAAACTTAGAAAAACTTGTTAGTCAGATTTTAGAAAATGAAGATCATCAGTTAAATGGTGGGGAAGTAGTTGAGCGTGCTTTACTCAAGAAAGTAGAAGATAATAAAGCTAAAATCATGATGGGGCTGGCCTACTTAAATCAATATTATGGTTTTAAATACGATGAGTTATCAATTAAAGATATTATGATGTTTAAACCTGATTTTTATGGTAAGAATGTTGATGTTTTAGATTTCTTAATCAAAATTGGTTCAAATGAAAGAAATGTTAAAGGAGATAGAACTTTAGAAGCTTATCGTGAAACTATAGGTGGAACAATCGGAATAAATGAATTAAATGGATTCTTACATTACAATATGAAGCTATTCACTAACCATACAGATATAAATGACTGGTTTAAGAAAGCTATTGAAAAGAACGCGTATGTAGTTGAACAACCATCAACGAACCCTGCATTTGCCAACAAAAAATATCGTCTATACGAAGGAATTAATAATGGGCAGCATGGGCGTATGATTTTACCTCTTCTTAACTTGAAAAATGCACATTTATTTATGATTTCAACGTATAATACTATCTCATTTAGTTCGTTTGAAAAATACAACAAAAATACTGAAGAAGAACGTGAAGCCTTTAAAAAAGAGATTAATCTACGTGCCAAAGAGCAAGTTAATTACTTAGATTTTTGGTCACGTCTTGCTACTGATAATGTCCGCGATAAACTTCTTAAGAGTCAAAATGTAGTTCCAACTCCTGTATGGGATAATCATAACGCTCCAGGTGGCTGGCCTGATAGATTTGGCCATCGAAAAGATAAACCGGATTATGCACCTATTCGTGAATTCTTTGGGCGTATTGATAAGTATCATGCTTATAAACCTGGATATGGAGCCTATGCTTACATCTTTGCTGATCCACAGCCTATGGATGCTGTATATTTTGTTATGTCGAATTTAATAAGTGAATACGGCACATCTGCCTTTACACATGAAACTACCCACGTAAATGACCGAATGGCATATCTGGGAGGCCATAGACATCGACAAGGTACAGACCTTGAAGCATTTGCTCAGGGTATGTTACAAACTCCAGCAGAACACGGACATCAAGGTGAATACGGCGCACTTGGATTAAATATGGCATTTGAACGTCAAAATGATGGTAACCAATGGTACAATTATAATCCTGATAAACTTAAAACTCGTGAAGATATTGATCGCTACATGAAGAACTACAATGAAGCGTTAATGATGTTGGATTATGTTGAAGCAGATGCTGTAATTCCAAAATTAAATGGTGACAATAGCAAGTGGTTCAAGAAAATTGACCGTGAAATACGTCGACCAATGGATAGAAATAAACTAAGTGGTCCTCACCAATGGGACAAAGTGCGTGACTTAAATCAAGAAGAGAGTTCTAAGAAATTATCAAGTATTAACGATTTGGTTGATAATAACTTTATGACCAAACATAATAATCCAGGTAATGGTATATTCCGACCAGAGGACTTTAGGCCTAATTCAGCATATGTTAATGTTCAAATGATGGCTGGTATTTATGGTGGTAATACAAGTAAAGGTGCCCCAGGTTCATTATCATTTAAGCACAATGCCTTCCGTATGTGGGGTTACTATGGATACGAACATGGATTCATTGATTATGTTTCAAGCAAACATCAAGGCGCCGCTAATAACGACAATAAAGGTCTCTTAGGTGATGATTTCATTATTAAGAAAGTTTCTAAGGATAAATTCAATAATCTTGAAGAGTGGAAAAAAGAATGGTTCAAAGAGGTTAAATCAAAAGCAGAAAAAGGATTTGAAACTATTGAAATTGATGGTCGTCAAATTACCAACTATACACAATTGAAGGATATCTTTGTTAAAGCAGTTGAAGAAGATTTGAAGAAACCAGATGACTTCTCTCACACTGTTGCTCTTAAATCTAAGGTATTCAAAGCCCTTCTTAAAAACACAGACGGTTTCTTTAATAAACTGTTTAAAGAAGACATTTAAATGTTTAAAATATAAAGAGGACAGTTTTTTGCTCCCTCTGAAAAGTCACCATTTGATGGCTTTCAAAAAGCACCTCAAAAAGGTATTGCCAAGTTGCAATACCTTTTTTTGAGGCTCTTTTGTCTTGTTCTTGTTTCAGACGATACCACATGATGTACTGTTTTGCTTCATTTTACTATAAAAGGACTTAGTCTTGTGCAGTACAGAACTAAATCCTTTCAATAATTATTTGTGCAACTTTTTGGGGTTAGTAAAGAGAAGCTCGTTTTTGTTCATTCTCTTTCTGCGTCAAGTCTCTTAGTCTTTATTTTCGTATGGCAAGATCAAGTTCAAGATGATTCCTGTCATGGCTGATAGGGCAGTTCCTGAAAGGGTAACTGGACCAAGTTTAAGGATAGCTCCTCCAAGTCCAAGGACCAACATAGCACTTGCGATGATTAGGTTACGCATTTGAGCGAAATCAACACGTTCTTTGATCAAGACTTTCAAACCGTTGCTGGCGATAACTCCATAGAGAAGAATTGACATACCACCAAGTACAGAGTTTGGAATAGTTGAAATCAAGGCAGTGAATTTGCCAAGGAAGCTAAGGGCAATTGCGATGAAGGCAGCGTTACGGATAACTGAGACAGAAGCGATACGAGTCATACCGATAACCCCTGTATTTTCTCCATAAGTTGTATTGGCTGGTCCACCAAGGAAGGCAGAAACAGAAGTTGCGATACCGTCACCAAGAAGAGTACGGTGAAGACCTGGTTCTTTCAAGAATTGACGGCCACAGATTTGACCCAAAACAGTATGGTCGCCGATGTGTTCAGAAATTGTTACGATAGCGATTGGCAAGATGGCAATGGTTTCTGGACCGAAGTAAAGATTGTATTCTTTAAAGGCACCACCTGTGCTAAATGGCAAGTAGAAGCCAGGGATTTCAAACCAGTTAGCTTTTAGAACTGGTGTAAAGTCAACCAATCCAAGAGTTAGTGCGAAGAGGTAACCACCGATAATGGCAAAGAGGAATGGAATGATTCGTAGGAAGCCTTTTCCTTTTGTATTGATAAAGGCAGCAATCAAGAACGTAACAACGGCTACCAGAGCATTTTTCCAATTTCCGTCTGCTACAAGCCCTGCATTGGTAACAGCTGAACCTGCAAGTCCAAGACCGATAACGATGATCATAGGACCGATAATGATTGGTGGCAAGAGTTTATCAATCCATTTTGTTCCTACAAATCGGATGCTGGTAGCAACAAGGACATAGACCAAACCAGTCAAGATAACCCCTGTTTGGGCAGCAGATACATCACCACCCATTTCTTTCATAGCCAGTGACATAGCTGTGATAAAGGCAAATGAAGAACCTAGATAAACTGGAACTTTAAATCCAGTAGCAATCATGTAGATGAGTGTCCCGACACCTGAAGCAAAAAGGGCAACAGATACGGGCATTCCCAAAATCAATGGTACCAAGATGGTCGCACCAAACATGGCGAAAACGTGTTGGAAACTAAGGAGAATTCCTTTTCCAGCCGAAGGACGTTGGTCAACGTCTAGTAACAAATCAACAGTTGATTCTTGTTTCATATAAACCTCACTTTTGGGCATCAAAAAAGAGCCCATTATTTTACAGCAATAGGCCCTCAGAGTAAGACTTCTTTAAAATTTAGATTTTAAAGAGTTTCAAATATTTCTGCGTCTTCGTCACCTCACGGGATGACATTAAAAACCTTTGCTTGTGATAGTATAGCAAAAATTGCAAACTTTGTAAATATTTTTTTACTAAAAAGATTAAAGCGGGCGTTTATTTGGCATGCCAGCCTTACGTGGATATTTATTTGGTGTTTCCTTTTTCTTTTCTACCACTGTGATGTAACGCGGATCTCCATTTGGTAGGGCGTAGCTGAGATTGTCTTCGACCTTACTAAAAAGGAGGTTGAGGGCATTCTTAGCTTCTAATAATTCCTCAGGAGCATTGCTGGCCTTGAGCGCCAATAGTTTTCCGCCAACTTTAAGGTAGGGAATAGTCAATTCAGATAAAACCTGCATGCGGGCAACCGCACGAGCTGTTACAAAATCATATTGAGCACGGAAGTTCTTGTCTTGGGCAAAATCTTCGGCACGTCCATGGTAGAAATGAACACCGTCCAAATCCAGTTCTTGAGCCAAAAGTTGGAGGAAGTTGATGCGCTTATTTAGAGAATCAATGATAGTTACATTTAACTGAGGATAGAGGATTTTCATTGGTAGACTAGGAAATCCTGCCCCAGCTCCAATATCAAGAAGTTTGATAGTTTCATTAGGAATCAAACCTTGAAGGATGGGTGCAATCGAATCGTAAAAATGTTTGAGATAAACTTCATCCTTGTCCGTAATGGCTGTTAAATTAATCTTTTCATTCCACTCGACCAAGAGTTCAAAATAACGTTCAAATTGTTTTTTTTGCTGGTACGAAAGTGGAAGATTTTGCTCGGCAAGCAAGTTGTAAAATGTTTCTGGTTTCATAGTTATTTCCTTCTTTAGTATCATCTTATTTTACCACAATCATAAAAAATTTGATATACTGGTACTAATCTAAAAGCAGAAAGGACTTATATCATGACTTGGATTATTCTTGGAGTTATCGCTCTTATTGTTATTTTTGTGATTGTTAGCTATAACGGTTTGGTTAAGAATCGTATGCAAACAAAGGAGGCTTGGAGCCAGATTGATGTTCAGTTGAAACGTCGAAATGACCTCTTGCCAAACTTGATTGAGACTGTAAAAGGTTATGCTAAATATGAAGGTTCTACCCTCGAAAAGGTGGCAGAACTTCGTAACCAAGTGGCGGCAGCGACTTCACCAGCAGAAGCTATGAAAGCTAGTGATGCCCTTACTCGTCAGGTTTCAGGTATTTTTGCAGTTGCAGAAAGCTATCCAGATTTGAAAGCTAGTACAAACTTTGTTAAATTGCAAGAGGAGTTGACAAACACAGAAAATAAAATTTCTTACTCTCGTCAACTCTACAACAGTGTTGTAAGCAACTACAATGTAAAATTAGAAACTTTCCCAAGCAATATTATCGCTGGAATGTTTGGATTTAAAGCAGCAGATTTCCTTCAAACACCAGAAGAGGAAAAGGCAGTTCCTAAAGTTGATTTTAGCGGTTTAGGTGACTAAGATGTTGTTTGATCAAATTGCAAGCAATAAACGAAAAACCTGGATTTTGTTGCTGGTATTTTTCCTACTCTTAGCTCTTGTTGGCTATGCGGTTGGTTACCTCTTTATGCGTTCTGGGTTTGGTGGTTTGGTTATCGCACTGATTATAGGCTTTATCTATGCCTTGTCCATGATTTTTCAATCGACAGAGATTGTCATGTCTATGAATGGCGCGCGTGAGGTTGATGAGCAAACGGCACCAGACCTCTACCATGTAGTGGAAGATATGGCTATGGTCGCTCAGATTCCTATGCCCCGTGTTTTCATCATTGATGATCCAGCCTTAAATGCCTTTGCGACAGGCTCTAACCCTCAAAACGCAGCGGTTGCTGCGACATCAGGTCTCCTAGCTATCATGAATCGTGAAGAACTAGAAGCTGTTATGGGACATGAAGTCAGTCATATTCGTAATTACGATATCCGCATTTCGACTATTGCTGTTGCCCTTGCTAGTGCTATCACCATGCTTTCTAGTATGGCAGGTCGTATGATGTGGTGGGGTGGAGCAGGTCGCAGACGAAGTGACGATGATCGAGATGGAAATGGATTAGAAATTATTATGCTCGTGGTTTCCCTACTAGCTATTGTGCTGGCCCCTCTTGCTGCAACCTTGGTGCAACTAGCTATTTCTCGCCAGAGGGAATTCCTAGCTGATGCTTCCAGTGTCGAGTTGACCCGCAATCCACAAGGAATGATCAATGCTCTACATAAGTTGGATAATAGTAAACCAATGAGTCGTCCTGTTGATGATGCCAGCAGCGCACTTTATATCAATGATCCCAAGAAAGGGGGAGGGTTCCAAAAACTTTTTTATACCCACCCACCTATCTCAGAACGGATTGAACGTTTGAAACAGATGTAAAATTTGCCTATACAATCCTAAAAAATGAGCATTCTCGTAGTTGGAGATGCTCATTTTCTTATATAGATTAGACTCAGAAATCAATTTGTTAGGATCCAACTTATATTCTTCGAAAATCTCTTCAAACCACGTTAGCTTCACCTTGGAGTAGA
>NZ_VMLP01000002.1:96220-220066 GCF_013276755.1 Streptococcus sp. 5004
CGTCAGTTCCATCTACAACCTCAAAGCAGTGCTTTGAGCTGTCTACAGCTAGCTTCCTAGTTTGCTCTTTGATTTTTATAGTCTATTTCGGAAAACTTCGTACATGAGAATGGCCGCAGCAACACTGGCATTGAGACTTTGAACATGTCCATTCATCGGAATGGTAATCATCTCATCAACCTGTTTTTTGATGTTACTAGAGATACCTTTTCCTTCATTTCCGATGATGAGGGCGATTTTCCCTTTTGTATTCCACTTGTGGCACGGAGTACCATTCATATCCGTTCCAAAGGTCCAGAATCCTTCATCCTTGAGTTTGTCCAGAGTTTGGCTCAGATTGGTTACTCGGGCAATTGGAACGTGTTCAATAGCACCTGTGGCCGTTTTGGCAACGACAGGAGTTACTCCGACAGCACGGTGTTTGGGAATGATGACACCTGAAACATTGGTCGCATCAGCGGTTCTTAAGATGGAGCCTAGGTTGTGAGGGTCAGTTAACCCGTCCAGAATCAATAGCAAAGGATTTTCTTCTTGACGCGTTTTGGCAAGAATGTGATCTAGCTCGCTATAGGCAAATTCAGACACTCGTAGAACAAAACCTTGGTGGACAGCACCTTCAGTCATCTCAGAAAGGGATTTTTTTGAAGTCCAAGAAATGGACACCTTCTTTTCTGTAGCCAGTTCTTTGACTTTCTCAACATTCTTACCTCGGAGATCTTCTTGGAGGTAAAGTTTGTTTCCTGTGTTTGCAAGGAGGGCTTCGGTAACGGCGTGGACGCCATAGACAATATCATTTGTTTTCATGCCTCTATTATAACACAAAACCCCGTCTTGCAACGGGATTTTCTTTATTCTAGAATTAGTAAACCATCTTTAACTGCAAATGGGTCTTTTTCATTGATGCGATCGTAAAACATGATTCCGTTAATGTGGTCAATTTCATGCTGAACAACGATGGAATTATATCCTTTAAGTTTGATACGGTGTTTTTCTCCATCTTTGTCAAAGTAATCAACAGTAACGCGGGCATGGCGAACAACATAGCCAGGCACGTTGCGGTCAACAGACAGGCAACCTTCTCCTTCACCAAGAGCAGCGTCTTGAACAGAGTGAGAGACGATTTTTGGATTGTACATAATGGCTTGTAAGTCGTAGGCTTCCTGTGGCGTTTCGCCTTCTTCAACAATATTTGGCACCAAAACAGCGATAATGCGTTTTGAGATATCCAACTGAGGAGCAGCCAGTCCAACCCCACCGCGGAGTCCCATCTGTTCAGCCATGACGGGATCTTGGGAATGTTTAAGGAATTGCATCATCTTTTCGCCTAGGATGATTTCCTGGTCAGACAAGGGAAAAGTGACTTCCTCAGCAACCGCGCGTAGAGTAGGATTCCCCTCGCGGATAATATCGTTCATATCAATTAAGTGAGCAGCTTTTGTAATACGTTCTATAGCAGACATTTTCTCTCCTTTCATTACCTCTACATGATAACACAAAATGACAAGGATTGAAAGTGTTATAGCCTTTAGGATTTATAGAAAATAGATAGGAAGTTCAATTCATACTCAATGAAAATNNGAAGTCAGTAACATATATACGGTAAGGCGACGCCGACGTGGTTTGAAGAGATTTTCGAAGAGTATCAATTGTGAAAGAATTACTTATCTATGATATAATAAAAAGAAAAGGCTTGCATAAGAAAGTAGGGAGAATGAAGATGCAAAGAAGACAAGGTAGAAATCAGGGTGGTTTAGCTTTTCGTTTTATGAAGGGCTTGGTAAACTTTTTTAGGAGTTATCGCAGGTGGAGCAATAAAGGATTTGTGGCGATACTCTTGCTAGCAGTTGCTTTATCAATGGGCTTGGTCTTGTTGTTTGAAAGTTTCCAAGGAATCCCTTTAACCAGTCAAAAACGAGATACTATTTCTCAAGAGGGGACTAAGCAAAAGTCTCAGGAGCAGGAAGAGGAAAAAACTGCCAGAATTATGGCCAACGGAGATTTGCTCTACCACGATGGACTTTTCTTTTCAGCTAAAAAAGGAGACGGTACCTATGACTTTCATGAGAATTTTGAGTATGTTACTCCTTGGCTTAAGCAAGCAGACTTAGCTATTGGTGATTTTGAAGGAACCATCAATAAGGATCATTATTTAGCAGGTTATCCTCTCTTTAATGCTCCTGCTGAAGTTATGGATGCCATTAAGGATGCAGGTTATCATGTGCTGGATTTAGCTCATAATCATATTTTGGATTCGCAAATTGAGGGAGTTATTTCAACGGCCGATATTATTGAGAAAGCTGGAATCACTCCAATCGGAGTTTATACGCATGAACCACGTGATCAGGCTCCGCTGGTCATTAAGGAAGTGAATGGTATCAAGGTTGCTCTTTTGGCCTATTCCTATGGTTTCAATGGAATTGAGCAGTATATTTCTCAGGAAGACTATAATCGTTATCTTTCAGATTTAAACGAAGATAAGATGAAGGATGAAATTGAACGGGCAGAGAAGGAAGCAGATATCACCATTATCATGCCTCAGATGGGTGTTGAGTATCGATTGGAACCAACTGAGGAACAAAAAGCTCTTTATCACAAGATGATTGATTGGGGAGCGGATATTATCTTTGGAGGTCATCCACACGTAGTTGAGCCATCTGAAACGGTTGAAAAAGATGGAGAAAAGAAACTCATTATCTATTCAATGGGGAACTTCATTTCCAATCAACGAATTGAATCTATGGGAGATGAAGAAAATGCTAAGTGGACTGAACGTGGCGTTCTCATGGACGTGACCATTAAGAAGAAGGATGGAAAAACAACTATCGGAACAGCTAAAGCTCATCCTACTTGGGTCAATAGAACACCAAAGGGAACCTTTTCACCAGAAGGCTATCCTTTATATCATTATCAAACCTATATCTTGGAAGATTTCATAGAGGGTGGCAGTCATCGTGACCAGTTAGATGAAGCGACTAAGGAACGAATTGATACAGCCTATAAAGAAATGAACGAACATGTGGGATTGAAGTGGGATTAGCTTGAATCCAGAGGGAAGTAAATGACGATTAAAGTAATTGCGACAGATATGGATGGGACCTTGCTGGATGCTAGAGGCCAGCTGGATCTCCCACGATTGGAAAAGATTTTAGATCAGTTGGATCAAAAGGGTATTCGTTTTGTCATCGCGACGGGCAATGAAATTCACCGCATGAGGCAACTACTGGAGCACTTGGTCGATAGAGTGGTTCTGGTTGTTGCCAACGGTGCTCGTATTTTTGAAAACAATGAACCGATTCAGGCTCAGACTTGGGATGATGCCATTGTCGATAAGGCTTTGGCTCATTTCAAGGATCGAGCGTGTCAGGACCAGTTTGTTGTGACGGGCATGAAGGGTGGTTTCGTCAAAGAAGGTACGATTTTTACAGATCTTGAAAGTTTTATGACTCCAGAAATGATTGAAAAATTCTACCAACGGATGCAGTTTGTGGATGAATTAACCTCTGACCTCTTTGGTGGTGTGCTCAAGATGAGTATGGTTGTTGGTGAGGAACGTTTGAATTCGGTCTTGGAAGAAATCAATGACCTCTTTGATGGCCGTGTTCGGGCTGTATCCAGTGGCTATGGTTGCATTGATATCCTCCAAGCTGGAATTCATAAAGCATGGGGCTTGGAAGAATTACTCAAGCGCTGGGACTTGACCTCCCAACAAATCATGGCTTTTGGCGATAGTGAAAATGATGTTGAAATGCTTGAAATGGCTGGAATTGCCTATGCGATGGAAAATGCTGATGATAAGGCCAAAGCTGTTGCGACGGCTCTAGCGCCAGCCAATAGCCAAGGAGGAGTTTATCAAGTCTTGGAAAACTGGTTAGAAAAAGGAGAATGAAGTGGCAGTACAGTTATTAGAAAATTGGTTACTAAAGGAACAAGAAAAAATCCAAAACAAGTATCGTCACTTAAATCAGGTTTCTGTTGTAGAGCCAGACATTCTTTTTATTGGGGATTCCATTGTCGAGTATTATCCTCTACAGGAGCTATTTGGGACTGCAAAGACAATTATCAATCGAGGCATTCGTGGCTATCAGACAGGGCTGTTACTTGAGAACCTCGATGCGCATCTGTACGGTGGAGCAGTAGATAAAATTGTCCTTTTAATTGGGACAAATGATATCGGAAAAGATGTGCCTGTGAATGAGACTCTCAATAATCTCGAAGCTATCATACAGTCTATTGCTCGTGATTATCCATTGACAGAGATAAAATTGCTTTCTATTTTGCCAGTCAATGAGGGAGAGGAGTACAAGCAGACAGTCTATATCCGCTCGAATGAAAAAATTCAGAACTGGAATCAAGCCTATCAAGAACTTGCTTCTGCCTATATGCAGGTGGAATTTGTGCCAGTTTTTGATAGTTTGATAGACCAAGAAGGTCAACTAAAAAAAGAATATACAACTGATGGATTGCACCTTAGTGTCACTGGTTATCAGATTTTGACAATATCTTTGAAAGACTATCTTTTGTAGTTAATTAATTTCTTTTTTGCATTTTTGAGTTAGATAAGGTATAATGGTTTTATTGTCTTTTGGGGTCGTTACGGATTCGACAGGCATTATGAGGCATATTTTGCGACTCGTGTGGCGACGTAAACGCTCAGTTAAATATAACTGCAAAAAATAACACTTCTTACGCTCTAGCTGCCTAAAAACCAGCAGGCGTGACCCGATTTGGATTGCTCGTGTTCAATGACAGGTCTTATTATTAGCGAGATACGATCAAGTCTTGTCTAGCGGCTTGATAAGAGATTGATAGACTCGCAGTTTCTAGGCTTGAGTTATGTGTCGAGGGACTGTTAAAATAATACATAACCTATGGTTGTAGACAAATATGTTGGCAGGTGTTTGGACGTGGGTTCGACTCCCACCGGCTCCATTATTCCTTTGCATTCTTTTGCATTCCTTGGTAAAACGTTGTTAAATCAACGTTTTTTATTTTTGTCTTTGGTATTCCTTGGTATTCTTTTGCGAAAAAGGGAGTCACAAACAGAGCCTAAAACAGACCCTATTTTTACAAAAGGGACACAAAAGGGACACAAAAAGGATACAACATTTTTGTCGTATCCTAAAAATCTATGTGCTTCATAAAGCGTTCTTCGGCTTCATTATGCGTTTTTGTGATTGTTAGCTGATTTTTTACAATCCTGCGAAATCTTTGATTTCTTGTGCTGACATTGAAGAGTCGCAACGGACGTTGATTTGTCCATCTGCAACGTGAACAAAGCCTGGTACAGTTGGGATTCCATAGCGTGAGCGGAATGCTTGTAACTCATTGAGTTGGCTTGGTTCTTCACTGTTGATGAAGTAGATGTGAGCTTTGGTTTCAGCTACGACACCTGCCAAGGTACCAGCAAATTTACGGCAGTAAGGGCAAGTTTTGCGACCGATAAAGAAGGTTGCAGTTTCTTTTTTATCAAGAGCTTCTTGCGCACGCGCAACTGTAGTGACTTCAAGGTCTTTGATATTATCTAAAAATTGTTCCATGAGATTACCTCGCTTTCATTGATATGTCTAGTATGCCATAAAGTTTCTAAAATTGCTTAGATTTGATACGAAAAAAAGATGAGATTGGTTGGTCTCATCTTTTATAGGATTTTATTTTACAAAAGCATTGATTTCTGCTTCGATGTTAGCAATTTTAGCTTGTGATTCTTCGTTTGTTTCCCCTACAACTGCAATGTAGAACTTGATTTTTGGTTCTGTACCTGAAGGGCGAACAGCAATCCATGAACCGTCAGCAAGTGTGTATTTCAACACATCACTTGGAGGAGTTGTCAAGTTTGTAACAGTTCCGTCAGCAGCAGTAGCTGTTTGAGCTTTGAAGTCTTCTACGACAGTGATAGCTGTTGTATTCCATTCTTTTGGAGCATTGTTACGGAATTTAGCCATAATTGCTTTGATTTGTTCGGCACCATCGACACCAGAAAGGGTAACAGAGATAGTCTTTTCTGCGTAGTAGCCGTACTCTTTGTAGATTTCTTCGATACCGTCAGCAAGTGTCAAACCACGTGAACGGTAGTAGGCAGCAAGTTCAGCAACGACAAGAACGGCTTGGATAGCATCTTTATCACGTACGAATGGTTTGATCAAGTAACCGAAGCTTTCTTCAAATCCCATCATGTAAGTGTGGTTGTGTTTTTCTTCGAATTCTTGGATTTTTTCAGCGATAAATTTGAAACCAGTCAAGACGTTGAACATAGTTGCGCCGTAGCTTTCAGCAATTTTCGTTACCAAGTCAGTTGATACGATAGATTTGCAGAGGGCTGCATTTTCAGGAAGAGTTCCAGCGTTTTTGTGGGCTTCCAAGATGTATTTAGCCATGATAGCACCGATTTGGTTACCTGAAAGGTTGAGGTAGCTACCATCTTTTTGAAGAACTTCAACACCGACACGGTCAGCATCAGGGTCAGTTGCGACAAGAACATCTGCACCAACTTGACGACCAAGTTCTTCAGCAAGTGCAAAGGCTGCTTGACTTTCTGGGTTTGGAGATTTTACAGTTGAGAAGTCTGGGTCAGCAGTTGCTTGCGCTTCAACGACTTGAACTGAGTCAAATCCTGCTTGGGCAAGGGCACGACGAGCCAACATTTCACCAGTACCATGAAGTGGTGTGTAGACAATCTTCATGTCTTTACCAAATTCTTCAATCAAAGCTGGGTTGATGTTTACGTCCTTAACCTCTTTAAGGTATTCTACGTCAACAGCTTCGCCGATAACTTCAATCAAGCCAGAAGCTTTTTCAGCTTCCACATCAGCAACTTCAACAGCAAATGGGTTTTCGATTGCACGGATATAAGTAGTCAAAGCGTCCGCATCGTGTGGAGGCATTTGTCCACCGTCTTCACCGTAAACCTTGTAACCGTTAAATGGAGCAGGGTTGTGGCTGGCTGTGACCATGATACCCGCGAAACAGTTGAGGTGACGAACCGCAAATGAGAGTTCTGGAGTTGGACGAAGGCTTTCAAATACATAAGATTTGATACCGTGTTTAGCAAGAACTGCAGCAGATTCAAAGGCAAACTCAGGTGAGAAGTGACGGCTATCGTAGGCAATTGCGACACCACGTTCTTTTTCGTTTCCACCTTTTGACTCAATCAAACGAGCCAATCCTTCAGTAGCTTGGCGAACAACGTAGATGTTGATGCGGTTTGTACCAGCACCAATCAAGCCACGCATCCCTGCAGTACCAAATTCAAGATTTGTATAGAAGGCATCTTCCTTAGTTTTTTCGTCCATATTTTCCAAATCTTGACGAAGATAGTCAGGAAGCTCCGCAAAATCAACCCATTTCTGGTAATTTTCTTGGTAAGACATTAAAATTCTCCTTTATTTTTAAAACATTTAATCAGTTTGATTATATCATTTTTTTTAGTTTTAGTAAAACCTTATCTGCTTCGAAAATCTTTTCAAACCAGGTCGGATTGAATTTGGGGTTTATATGATGTTGAGGCTAGGGAAAATTCAATCTCAGTAAAAAAAGTAAGTCTTCTCATAATAAAACATTGATACCAAACGTTTTATTATGAGAAGACTTTTACCCAGTATCTTTTATTGGTGATAATCTCTCAATAGCGCCTCAAACTCAGCGACAGTCATTCCCAATTGCTGACTTGCAACCTCAGCGGTTAAAAGATGCTGGCGAACGAGATTTACTAATCCTTTTTTCAGTCCTTTCTCCTCAGCTTGTTCCAAGGCATAGTCATGCGCTAACAAGGCTTGTTCTTCTCGCCTGCGTTGTTCACTAAACATCTTCCTGTCCTCCTCGGACCAGCTTTTGTAGTCCAGTAGTTGATCTGCCTGGCTGATGGCTCGCTCGGGTTCTTGAGTAAAGGGTTTATTCCCGAAAAACTCCAACCACGGTTTGCGAACCTTGTCTTTGCTGGTTTCTCTGTATTTTTTTAGTTCCAAGAATGCCATCTTGACTAGATGGTTTTCTTGTCCATTAGTTGTGATGGTTAAGACTTCACCTGTCGTGTCCTCGCGCATACTAAAGCTATGAAAAGCCAAATCATCTGAGAAGTAATTACTATCTACGATAGCAATAGCATATACTGGTGCGATGTGTTTATAACTCTGATGTGTATCACCTTCTCGTTGGCGAATTTTTTCTAGGTTTTGATTGACCTGACTGCACAAATAAGCCCACAGGCGATTGATGAAAAAATTCTGATGATGGACTTGTATTTCGATAATAACCTGTGTCCCATTGTCCAACTCCGCTAAGACGTCTATACTGGTATAGAAGTCCTGTGCCGAGTAGGGCAGGGAAGGTAAGACATGAATATTGCTCCCCTCCAAAATGGTTACATTTTTGGCTGGTAAATCCAGCATATCGCGAATAAATTGACAAGTGATCTCTGGATTGCTAAAGATTTTCTTAGCAACCAAGTCGTTGGTTGGGCTAATGCCCGGATGTCTGAGAATCATCCTTTTCCTCCTTTTATTATACCACAGTTTTAAATCTAAGTTTACTAGATTCTATGGTTCTATCTATTTATTCGGAAAAGAAAGGGAAAAGTTTAAAAATAGTAAGGCTGTTTGCTTGTAAATCAGTTGGGTTTCTTTTTTCTCCGTCGCTACTACACTTAAATTTTATAGGCTCTTGAAGTCAAAAAATCTTCTATTTCCGTATAACACAGTCCCTTATGTAACTGACTCTTGGATATGGACGTATTACTATATTTCTTGGGTAGACTATCGATATAAAAGTGACTTTTGACGTTTGTGGACTGATGAAGGGCTCCTAGCTTAGCTTTGATCTCAGTAAAAAGAGTCGTCTATATCCTAATCTGCCATTCGTAAAGTTTGAAATTTACAGCCGACTGGTGTATAATATTTAGATGAAATTGTATTCTATTATGTAGAAATAGTAGAATAATATATATATATATATATATATATATATATGGAGGCGGGCATGAATAGTCCAGAAAAACAATTAAAATACAGTATACGAAAAGTAAGTGTCGGTGCAGCTAGTGTTGTCATTGGGGCGCTCTATCTTTTGATGGGAGCTGGGATTGCTCATGCTGAGGGCGTGGAGTCAGCGAGGGAAGCTGAGAGGACAGCAAACCCGACAGATCCAGGACAGTCTGGAATTGGAGAGCCAGAAAACAAGACTGACCTCAGTCATACTGATGCAGCAGCAAACACCTATAATGCTCCCGTAGCTGACAATCCGCTAGTAACTCCAGAAAGTACGAAACCTCGTACTCGTAGTAAAAGAGAATTAGCTGATGGGGAGTCAAGTGATTCATCGAATGGAGCTACAGGAACTGAATCAGAGCCGACTTCTGGAAATGAGGGAGGTTCAGACACAGCAGATACTGATTCAGATTTACTGGATGCCAATCGTAAGGGTGACACAGTAAAAGAACACCAGCCCGGGGTCATTGTGCCTAAAGATGGAGAGACAGGTGGGGATGATAAGAATGCCCATCTGAAATTTGATACTCCTAAGGAAAATCTGACTCTCGAACAATTATGGGATATTGTAAAAAATATGCCAGACGACTTCCAAAATAATGAACGTTCTTACTTGCGTAGTATGAACACCCTTGGGGATGCTCTTAGATTTAAAAACGGCAAAGTCAGTGAAGATGGTACAGGAGATAAATTACAAGATGGTGAAATAAGAGAACTTGATTCTTTCGGTGGATGGACAGCGATTGCAGGTAAAGATGGCAGACCAGGTAAATTCGTTATTGGTAAGAAAAATGCAGATGGTTACTTTACAGGTTGGTATAAGAAAGAAGATGGTACGATTGAACAAGGTGGTATGCTTGGGGCAGATGCCTTAGATAACATCTTTGTGCACGAACAAGCATTAGACCGTCGTTTTAAATACATGCTTATGCTTGTTAAAGGACGTACACGAGCTAATCGTGACGAGACGGTTTCAGATAATTCGAAGTATGATCCACGTGCTCAAAATGAACGTGCTAATAAGAACTCCACCGAATTTAAGAATCTCCCATTTTTAGAAAAAGATAAGTATAATAAATATTCTCCAGGTGTAGTTGGATATAATGGGATAGAGAAGCAGTTTACTGCCTTTTCTCCTGGCTTCGGAAGCCGTGTTCGTGTGGAATTTGTGACAGGATATATCTCAGATATTAATGGTTCTAAAGGAACCTATCGAGTAGTCATTAAAACTAAGGATACTGCTGGCCAAGAGAAGACGGTATACGATGAAACCATTCACCGTGTAGCCGAAATCGTTCAAAATGAAAACTTGTACAAAAAAGGTTTAAATGTAGAACTGGCGAATTTCCAAATTTCCAAATTTTTTAAAGATGAGTTTAAATCTCGTGTTAATAAAATTCGTAATGAGAAAATAAAATTTACTCCATTACACCGTAAACCCAGAAGATATTATACAGAAGAAGATACCAAACTGTACAATCAATTGGAAGCAGAAGCTAGGGAAGAAGTTAAAAAACAAGGCGATATTGTATTAAATGTTACGGAAGACTTCTTAAGTATAGAAAAATCAAAAGAAAGAGATTCAGAGTGGGGAAAAACATTCACAAGCACATCTCAGTCAACTTCAAAGCTATCAAACGAATTAAATAATTTATTGAAAGTTGCTGATAAAGATACTCCTAATACCCCAACTTGGCTAAACTCAAGCACTCCTCCAGCTAAAGCTGATGACAGAGTATATAAACTACTGAGGACTCTTATACCAGGTGCTAAGAAAATTACCTATCATGTTAAGGATGATCAGCTAGAAGTAGAAACAGAAAAATACACCTATCTCGCCGCTAGAAATGGTAGTAAGGAAGCAGGTATTCAAGGGTCAGATATAGAAGCAACTGCAAGTGCAGATACATATGGTGTTGATTCCCAAACCTTTGAGAGAGACAATACAAATACAAAAGCAAATAACCTTAATAAAGGTTGGGCTAGATCTGATTCTGAAGACTTCAAACATTTCTCACACTTTGTAGGGGTAGACAAAGGAATTGTGCGAACGAATGTACTGACTGATAAACAACTATCTGATAAGATTAAGGACGCAGTGGGTCCTGGAGATAGCAATCTAGGAAAAGGTGGCTACTTCTCTACTGGGGATGTTTTATTAGCAAAAGATGTTGTTTCTTATACCGTACAAGTATTTTCAGAGAATAATGACAGAGTAGGGGTAAATCCTCAAAGTCACCGTGTTCAGTATAATCTTCCAATTCTCGCTGACTTTTCAGTCATCCAAGATACTGTGGAACCATCACGAACCGTTGTTGAAAAAATCATTCCAAAACTAAATATTCCCGAAGAAGAGAAAAAGAAAATAACCGAAGAAATCAAGAAAAAGAAGAAAACCTCAGAATTGGCAGAACTAATCTCAGGAAATGTGAAAGTTCGTTATGTTGATGAACAAGGGAATTTATTATCATTAAAAAATGACACTGGAATTGGAGAAAAAGAAAGCGACGGAACCTACATTACCAACAAAAGACAGCTTATTGGTACCAGCTATAATGTCACAGATAAAAAACTCAGTAGCATGACTACTACTGACGGAAGATATTATACTTTTGAAAAAGAAGCTACAGATTCTGCAAGTTTAACTGGGAATATTGTAAGCGAAGGTAGAACAGTGACCTTAGTTTATAAAGAAAGCGAAGCGCCGGCAGAAGTAGATGCAACCAGAACAGTTAAGAGAACAATTACCTATGTAAAAGAAGATAATGTGAATGGAACTATAAAAAGAACGGTTCTTGAAAAACAAACGAAAGAAAATACAGTCACATTCACAGGAAAAGAAGTAACTGATACAGAGCATAATACGGTATCTTACAAGAACTGGACAAGCACAAATAGTAAATTCCCGAAAGTAGATACACCAGTACTAGAAGGTTATATCGCAGATATAGCAAGCGTAGGAGAAGAAGAAGCAACAGCGCCAACTTCAACTGGTGATGTGACTAATCTAACGAAAGAAGTTGTTTATACAAAACTAGGAAGTTGGGTACCAAACTTACCGAAAGGTGTAACACCACCTGAAGGAACAGATATGACACCTAAACCATATCCAAACGATCCAAACGATCCAACAAGACCTGGAGATCCAACGGATCCTACTACACCAAATGTACCAGTGATTCCATATGTGCCAGGTTATACACCAAATGTTGGCGGAACTCCTTTAGTACCGAAAAATCCAACAGATTTAACGGAAGGATATACACCACCAACTCCAACAGATCCAAAAACAAATATAGAAATAAACTATACACCAGATCCACAAAAAGCAGTAGTAAAAGTCTATACGATCAGAGATGGCGTAAAAATAGAATTGCCGAATGAAAAAGTAAGTATCGATAGTGGTATACCAGACGCTGCAATTCCTTCAACAAAGCTTGATGAAAAAATCAAAGACTTAGAAAAACGTGGATATATTGTAGATAATAAAACACCATTAAAAGGTGAAACGTTTGATAAAGTAAAAGATTCAGAAACTGGAGACCCATCGCAAGTTTATGAACTCATTCTTAGAGAGCGTACATCAGTTGAAACAGAAACAAAATCTGTAACACGTACGATTAAATACTATAAAATTGATGAAATAAATGGAACAAAAGTTGAAGTTGATAATGGTAAATTAACGAATACTAAGACAGCTGAATTTACCCGCGAAGTAACTACTAACTTAGCGACAGGTCTAACAACAATAGGTGCATGGAGTGATAAACAAACACTAGATGAAGTGAAAACTCCAGTATTAACTGGATATATAGCTGATAAAGTGAAGGTTCCTTCTAGTGAAGTGACAGCTGATACTGAATCGTTTGAAGAGGAAGTTGTCTACAAGAAAATTGGAAGCTGGGTACCAAAAGTGCCAGGTGTAGAAAACCCAACACCAACACCAATTCCATATCCAAACGATCCAAACGATCCAACAAAACCTAAATATCCTGATTATCCGACAACACCAGGAAATCCAGGAGAAACACCAAACCCTCAACCTGGCACCCCAGACGGTGAAACTCCAGGAACTCCTGAAAAACCAAAAACTCCACCAGTAATTCCATATGTACCAGGATACACACCAAAAATCGGAGACAAACCGTTAGAACCAGTTGATCCAAATAATCCAGAAATTGGATACAAGGTACCACCGATTCCAGAAACACCAGAAAACGATACGCCGATTGAGTATGAAAAAGATCCTCAAAAAGCTGTAGTGAAGGTGTTCAACACAACAACTGGAACAGAGGTAGAATTACCAGAAGAGAAAGTAGAACTTTCAGGTAAAACAGGTGAGCCGATTCCAACTGATTCAGTAACAACTAAGATTGCAGAGTTGGAAAAACGTGGATATGTAGTTGAGAATAAAGACTTATTAAATAATCAAAAATTTGATAAGGAAAAAGATCCAACAGATGGAGATCCAACACAAGTATTCAAATTACTTGTTAAGGAACGTACTGTAGAAGTAACAGAGCCAAAAAATCCAAATGATCCAGTAGATCCAGATAAACCAGAAGGACCAAAATGGCCAGCAACTGGATTAGCAAAATCTGACTTAGAAAAAGAAGTAACACGTACAATTACTTACGTTAAGAAAGAAACTGCGGATGGACCAGAAATAGCGGATGCGAAACCAACTGTAAAACAAACAGCCCACTTCAAACGTAGTGCGACATATAATGCAGTTACAGGAACAATCACATACGGAAATTGGGAAAGTGCGGATAAAGAATTAGCAAAAGTAGACACACCTGAATTAACAGGCTATGTAGCAGACAAAGCTTCAGTAGATAAAGTGGAAACAAATGTAGATTCGACAGGATTAGATCAAAAAGTAGTTTATACTAAACTAGGAAATTGGGTGCCAAGATTACCAGAAGGTGTAACACCACCGACAGGAACAGATATGACACCTAAACCATATCCAAACAATCCGACAGATCCAACTAAGCCTGGAGAACCAGAATATCCACAGCCAGGAACACCAGTTGAACCAAACACACCAGTGATTCCATATGTGCCAGGTTATACACCTAAGACACCAGATGGAAATCCATTAGTACCAGTTGCTCCAAAACATCCAGAAAATGGATATAAGGTGCCACCAGTACCAACAGAACCTGGTCAGGATACACCGATTGAGTATGTAAAAGACGGACAACAAAAAGCAATCACAAGCTTCGTAGATCCAAAAGGAAATGTATTAGAAACACCAATCACAGAAACAGGAGATTCAAATACACCATTAACAAAAGACGGTGAAATCAAAGCAACAATTGCGAAATTAAAACTAAAAGGATATGATGTTGAAACTAACACTTATCCACCTAAGGGTACTTTTGATAACGATCCTAAGGTTGATCAATACTTCAAGGTGACATTAACACCACGTGTTAAACCAGTGAAACCATTTGATCCAACAGATCCGAAAGATCCAAATAAACCAGTACCAGGACAACCAATCGATCCAGATACACCAGTAGATCCAAATAATCCAAATGATCCAACAATTCCAAGATGGACAGAGGACTTAATCAACAAACTAGAAACTACAAAACAAGTAACACGTACAATTAACTATGTTGACGAAGAAGGAAACAAACTTTCTGAACCATCAACAGACAAAGTGACATTCACACGTGAAGCTAAGATTAACGTAGTAACAGGTGAGATTGCTTATGGAGATTGGAAAGCAGTTGGTGGAGATAGTACATTCGATAAAGTATCATCACCAGTAGTTAAAGGTTACATCCTTAAAGACCCAGCTCAAAAAGAAGTAGCTGAAAGAAAAGGAATAACACCAACTGTTGCAAATCAAACAATTGAAGTGGTTTACAAGAAACTTGGTTCATGGATACCAAAAGTGCCAGGTGTAGAAACACCAACGCCACTACCATATCCAAACGATCCGACAGACCCAACTAAGCCTGGAGAACCAGAATATCCACAGCCAGGAACACCAGTTGAACCAAACACACCAGTGATTCCATATGTGCCAGGTTATACACCTAAGACACCAGATGGAAATCCATTAGTACCAGTTGATCCAGAACATCCAGAAAATGGATACAAGGTACCACCAGTACCAACAGAGCCTGGTAAGGATACACCGATTGAGTATGTAAAAGTTCCAAATACACCTAGTCCGGAAGAACCGGTAAAACCAACTCCAGAAAGTAATCATATTACAATCTGGGTGGATGAAAATGGTAAGCCATTGAAACCAGAAAAATCTGGAACTCATGAGCCAGGAAATATTCCTGGATACAGATATATTACAACTGTAACGAAGGATGGTGTTACAATTCATAGATTTGAAAAGATAACACCAGTAGAGCCTAATAATCCTGTTCCACAGAAACCGACCACACCGATTCCAACTCCACAAGATCCGACTATTCCAACACCAGAAAGTCAAATTCCAACTCCAAACACTCCAGAAGCAAATACTCCGACTTCTGAGACAAATAGAAGAGAGGAATTGCCAAACACAGGTACAGAAGCTAATGCTACCTTGGCTAGCGTTGGTATCATGACCTTGTTAGCTGGTCTAGGACTAGGATTCTTCAAGAAAAAAGAAGATGAAAAATAAAGCTCTTTATCAACTGTAGCAGGTTGAGAAAAGCTAAGATTAAGAAGAGACTGAGAAAAAAGCCTCTCAAATCAGAAAAACGCATAGTATCAGGTATTGAAAAACTTGAGACTATGCGTTTTATTGTGGAAAGATTTACTTCATTTTTTACGGAAGTTGAGTTTTTGGTCCAGTCTCTTTAAATTATATGTTCTCTCAAATTCAGAATAGAGCATTATAACTTATAAAACATTGCTAGAAATTGATTCGACTTTACTATCCTATTTGTTCAGAGTTTATTTCATTTTGCTATAAAGTTTGATATTTCTTTTGTTTTTCTACTCTTTTTCCGAATAAATAGATAGAAGCATCGAATCTAGTAAATTAGATTAAAAAATGTGCTATAATGAAAGGAGAAGAAATATGACTGTACGTCATCCGGGAATCAGCCCGACCAATGACTTGGTTGCTAAGAAAATTTTCAGCAATCCAGAAATCACTTGTCAATTTATTCGTGATATGTTGGACTTGCCAGCAAAAAATGTGACCATTTTGGAGGGGAGCAATATTCACGTCTTGCCTTCCCTGCCGTACTCGGCCCAGGATTTCTATATTAGTATTGATGTCTTGGCGGAGTTGGACAATGGCACGCAGGCTATTATCGAAATCCAAGTTCATCATCAGAATTTTTTCATCAATCGCCTGTGGGCTTACCTGTGTAGTCAGGTCAATCAAAATCTTGAAAAAATCCGCCAGCAAGAAGGAAATACTCACCAGAGTTACAAACATATCGCACCAGTATACGCAATCGCAATTGTGGATAGCAATTATTTCTCAGATGACCTGGCTTTTCATAGCTTTAGTATGCGAGAGGACACGACAGGTGAGGTCTTAACCATCACAAATAACGGTCAAGAAAACCATCTAGTCAAGATGGCGTTCTTGGAATTAAAAAAATATAGAGAAACCAGCAAAGATAAGGTTCGCAAGCCGTGGTTGGAGTTTTTCGGGAACAAACCCTTTACCCAAGAACCCGAGCGAGCCATCAGCCAAGCAGACCAACTGCTGGACTACAAGAGCTGGTCCGAGGAGGACAGGAAAATGTTTAGTCAATTACGTATGCGAGAAGAACAGGCCTTGTTAGCACAGGACTATGCCTTGGAAACAGCTAGGGCGGAAGGCATTGAAGAGGGATTAAAAGTAGGTCTAGTAAATCTCGTTCGCCAAGGTCTGCTGCTATCTGAGGTTGCCAGTCAGCAGTTGGGTATGACTGTGGCTGAGTTTGAGGTGCTATTGAAAGGCCATCACAAATAAGGACTAAAAAAATACAGAGAAACCAGCAAAGACGAGGTTCGTAAGCCGTAGTTGGAGTTTTTTGGTAACAAGCCCTTTACCCAAGAACCTGAGCGAGCCATCAGCCAAGCAGACCAACTGCTGGACTACAAGAGCTGGTCCGAGGAGGACAGGAAAATGTTTAGTCAACTACGTATGCGTGAAGAACAGGCCTTGTTAGCACAGGACTATGCCTTGGAAACTGCTAGGGCGGAAGGCATTGAACAAGGTTTAGAACGAGGTCGTGCAGAGGGCATTGAACAGGGATTAAAAGTAGGTCTAGTAAATCTCGTTCGCCAAGGTCTTCTGACTTCTGAGGTTGCGAGTGAGCAGTTGGGTATGACCGTCGCCGAGTTTGAGTCACTCTTGTGAACGAGTAAAAATGTTTTACCATCTATCTTGCAAAATAAATAGAATTTCTAATCCAAATGTTTTTTAATACCAAGCATAAACAGAGTCGGTTTTTCTAGGATATTTGGGTTAAGACCATTATCTTGAATGCCTTAGGGAAACATGCTATACTACTTGTATGATTATTTTACAAGCTAATAAAATTGAACGTTCTTTTGCAGGAGAGGTTCTTTTCGATAATATCAACCTGCAAGTTGATGAACGAGATCGGATTGCCCTTGTTGGGAAAAATGGTGCAGGTAAGTCTACTCTTTTGAAGATTTTAGTTGGAGAAGAGGAGCCAACTAGTGGAGAAATCAATAAGAAAAAAGATATTTCTCTGTCTTACCTAGCTCAAGATAGTCGTTTTGAGTCTGAAAATACCATCTACGATGAGATGCTTCATGTCTTTGATGACTTGCGTCGGACTGAGAAACAACTTCGTCAGATGGAGCTGGAGATGGGTGAAAAGTCTGGTGAGGATTTGGATAAACTGATGTCAGATTACGATCGCTTATCTGAGAATTTTCGCCAAGCAGGCGGCTTTACCTATGAAGCTGATATTCGAGCGATTTTGAATGGATTCAAGTTTGACGAGTCTATGTGGCAGATGAAAATAGCTGAGCTTTCTGGTGGTCAAAATACTCGTTTGGCTCTAGCCAAAATGCTCCTTGAAAAGCCCAATCTCTTGGTTTTGGACGAGCCAACCAACCACTTGGATATTGAAACCATTGCCTGGCTAGAGAATTACTTGGTAAATTATAGCGGTGCCCTTATTATCGTCAGCCATGACCGTTATTTCTTGGACAAGGTTGCGACAATTACGCTGGATTTGACCAAGCATTCCTTGGATCGCTATGTGGGCAATTATTCTCGCTTTGTCGAGCTGAAGGAGCAAAAACTAGCTACTGAGGCAAAAAACTATGAAAAACAGCAGAAGGAAATCGCTGCTCTGGAAGACTTTGTCAACCGCAATCTAGTCCGAGCTTCAACGACCAAACGTGCCCAATCTCGACGCAAACAACTGGAAAAAATGGAGCGTTTGGACAAGCCTGAAGCTGGTAAGAAATCTGCTAACATGACTTTCCAGTCTGAAAAAACGTCGGGCAATGTTGTCCTGACTGTTGAAAATGCGGCTATTGGTTATGACGAGGAAGTCTTGTCACAACCGATTAACCTAGACCTTCGTAAGATGAATGCTGTCGCTATCGTTGGTCCCAATGGTATTGGCAAGTCAACCTTTATCAAATCAATCGTGGATCAGATTCCTTTTATCAAGGGTGAAAAGCGCTTTGGCGCTAATGTTGAGATTGGTTACTATGACCAAACCCAAAGCAAGCTGACACCAAGTAATACTGTACTGGATGAACTCTGGAATGATTTTAAACTGACACCAGAAGTTGAAATTCGTAACCGTCTAGGTGCCTTCCTTTTCTCAGGAGAGGATGTTAAAAAATCAGTTGGCATGCTGTCAGGTGGCGAGAAAGCTCGTTTGCTTTTGGCTAAATTGTCTATGGAAAACAACAACTTCCTGATCCTTGACGAGCCGACCAACCACTTGGATATTGATAGCAAGGAAGTGCTAGAAAATGCCTTGATTGACTTTGATGGAACTCTTCTATTCGTCAGCCACGACCGTTACTTTATCAATCGTGTGGCAACTCATGTACTGGAATTGTCAGAGAATGGATCAACTCTCTATCTTGGAGATTACGATTACTATGTTGAGAAGAAATCAGAAGTAGAAATGATTCAAACTGAGGAAGCTTCAACCAGCAATCAAGCAAAAGAAGCAAGCCCAGTTAATGACTATCAAGCTCAGAAAGAAAGTCAAAAAGAAGTTCGTAAGCTCATGCGACAAATAGAAAGTCTAGAAGCTGAAATTGAAGAGTTAGAAAGTCAAAGTCAAGCCATTTCTGAACAAATGTTGGAAACAAACGATGCCGACAAACTGATGGAATTGCAGGCTGAGTTGGACAAAATCAGCCATCGTCAGGAAGAGGCCATGCTTGAGTGGGAAGAATTATCAGAGCAGGTGTAAAATGGAACATCTTGGAAAAGTATTTCGTGAATTTCGGACAAGTGGAAATTATTCTTTAAAGGAGGCGGCAGGCGAGTCCTGCTCCACCTCTCAGTTATCTCGCTTTGAGCTTGGGGAGTCTGACCTAGCAGTCTCACGTTTCTTTGAGATTTTGGATAACATTCATGTCACAATCGAAAATTTCATGGATAAGGCAAGGGATTTCCATAATCATGAACATGTGTCTATGATGGCACAGATTATCCCACTTTACTACTCAAATGATATTGCAGGTTTTCAAAAGCTTCAAGAAGAACAACTTGAAAAGGCTAAGAGTTCGACGACTCCCCTTTATTTTGAGCTGAACTGGATTTTGCTACAAGGTCTGATTTGTCAAAGAGATTCGACTTATGAGATGAAGCAGGATGATTTGGATAAGGTAGCAGATTATCTCTTCAAAACAGAAGAATGGACCATGTATGAGTTGATTCTTTTCGGTAACCTCTATAGTTTCTACGATGTGGACTATGTCACTCGGATTGGTAGAGAAGTTATGGAGAGGGAGGAATTTTACCAAGAGATTGGTCGCCATAAGAGATTGGTTTTGATTTTGGCCCTCAATTGTTACCAGCATTGTTTAGAGCATCTTTCTTTTGACAATGCAAGCTATTTTGAGACTTATACAGAGAAGATTATTGGTAAAGGTATTAAGCTTTATGAGCGTAATATTTTCCATTATCTAAAAGGCTTTGCCTTGTACCAAAAAGGACAGTGTAAAGAAGGTTGTAAGCAGATGCAAGAGACCATGCATATTTTTGATGTGCTAGGTCTCCCAGAGCAAGTAGCCTACTATCAGGAACACTACGAAAAATTTGTCAAAAGTTAATTTTCCCAAATAAGGGAAAAAATAAAAAGCTCCTTTCAGTTTTGATACAATAGTTTCAAAATTTGAGAGGAGTTTTTATATGAATCGCTATGCAGTACAGTTGATTAGCCGCGGAGCTGTTAACAAGATAGGGAATATGCTCTATGATTATGGAAATAGTGTCTGGTTGGCTTCCATGGGAACTATGGGACAGACAGTTTTAGGAATGTATCAGATTTCTGAACTCGTCACATCTATTCTCGTAAATCCCTTTGGCGGAGTCATTTCAGATCGTTTTTCTCGTCGTAGGATTTTAATGGCGACGGACCTTGTTTGCGGGATTCTTTGTCTGGCTATTTCTTTCATAAGGAATGACAGCTGGATGATTGGCGCTTTGATTGTTGCCAATATTGTTCAGGCTATTGCTTTCGCATTTTCTCGTACAGCCAATAAAGCCATTATAACTGAGGTTGTTGAGAAAGATGAGATTGTGATCTATAATTCTCGCTTAGAGCTGGTTTTGCAGGTTGTAGGTGTTAGCTCTCCTGTTCTTTCCTTCCTTGTTTTACAATTTGCAAGTCTCCATATGACGCTATTACTAGACTCGCTGACTTTTTTCATTGCTTTTGTTCTAGTGGCTTTCCTTCCAAAAGAGGAAGCAAAAGTTCAAGAGAAAAAGGCTTTTACTGGGAGAGATATTTTTGTAGATATCAAGGATGGGTTACACTATATCTGGCATCAGCAAGAAATTTTTTTCCTTTTGCTGGTAGCTTCCAGCGTTAATTTCTTTTTTGCCGCTTTTGAATTTCTCCTCCCCTTTTCGAATCAGCTTTACGGGTCAGAAGGAGCCTATGCAAGTATTTTAACTATGGGGGCTATTGGTTCCATCATTGGGGCTCTTCTAGCTAGTAAAATTAAAGCTAATGTTTATAATCTGTTGATTTTACTGGCTTTGACAGGTGTCGGAGTTTTTATGATGGGATTACCACTGCCAAATTTTCTTTCCTTTTCTGGAAATTTAGTTTGTGAATTGTTTATGACGATTTTTAATATTCACTTTTTTACTCAAGTACAAACCAAGGTTGAGAGCGAATTTCTTGGGAGAGTACTAAGTACAATTTTTACCTTAGCTATTCTATTTATGCCTATTGCAAAAGGATTTATGACAGTCTTGCCAAGTGTACATCTCTCTTCTTTCCTGATAATTGGAAGTGGTGTTCTCATCTTGTCTTGTATATCATTTATTTATGTTCGAACTCATTTTGAAAAAGAGACATAAGTTTGCTTGGACTTCAAAAATAATTCCAATCTAAGTATTTTTTCCGCCCTTCTCGTTTGTGAGGAGGGCTTAGTTTATGGTAAAATGGTCTTATGAATAAAAGAATGAATGAGTTAGTCACCTTACTCAATCGCTATGCGACTGAGTACTATACCAGCGATAATCCGTCGGTTTCAGACAGTGAGTATGACCGTCTTTATCGTGAGTTGGTCGAGTTAGAAACTGCTTATCCAGATCAAGTGTTAGCAGAAAGTCCGACCCATCGTGTTGGTGGCAAGGTTTTAGATGGTTTTGAAAAATACAGTCATCAGTATCCTCTTTATAGTTTGCAGGATGCTTTTTCACGTGAGGAGCTTGAAGCTTTTGATTCGCGTGTTCGTAAGGAAGTGGCTTATCCGACCTATATTTGTGAGCTGAAAATCGATGGCTTATCTATCTCGCTGACTTATGAAAAGGGGATTTTAGTTGTTGGTGCAACACGTGGAGACGGTTCTATTGGAGAAAATATCACAGAAAATCTCAAACGTGTTAAGGACATTCCTTTGACTTTGCCAGAAGAACTAGATATCACAGTTCGTGGGGAATGTTATATGCCACGCGCTTCTTTTGACCAGGTCAACCAAGCTCGCCAAGAAAATGGAGAGCCTGAATTTGCCAATCCTCGTAATGCGGCAGCAGGCACCCTGCGTCAGTTGGATACAGCAGTAGTTACCAAGCGCAATCTTGCAACGTTTCTCTATCAAGAAGCCAGCCCTTCAACTCGTGACAGTCAAGAAAAGGTTTTGAAGCACTTAGAACAACTTGGTTTTGTAGTTAATCCTAAGCGAATTTTGGCTGAAAATATGGATGACATCTGGAGTTTTATCCAAGAAGTAGGGAAAGATCGAGACAATCTGCCTTACGATATTGATGGGGTAGTGATCAAGGTCAACGACCTAGCAGGCCAAGAAGAGCTTGGCTTTACCGTTAAGGCACCAAAGTGGGCAGTGGCCTACAAGTTCCCAGCTGAAGAAAAAGAAGCTCAACTCTTATCAGTTGATTGGACAGTTGGCCGTACGGGTGTTGTAACCCCAACTGCGAATCTAACACCAGTACAACTAGCCGGAACAACTGTTAGCCGTGCGACCCTGCACAATGTGGATTATATTGCTGAAAAAGATATCCGCAAAGACGACACGGTCATCGTCTATAAGGCCGGGGACATCATCCCTGCAGTTTTACGTGTGGTAGAGTCCAAAAGAATTTCTGAAGAAAAACTAGATATCCCTACAAACTGTCCAAGTTGTGACTCTGACTTGTTGCACTTTGAAGATGAAGTGGCCCTGCGTTGTATCAATCCGCGTTGTCCTGCTCAAATCATGGAAGGTTTGATCCACTTTGCCTCTCGAGATGCCATGAATATTACAGGGCTTGGTCCATCTATTGTTGAGAAGCTATTTGCTGCTAATTTAGTCAAGGATGTAGCGGATATTTACCGTTTGCAAGAAGAGGATTTCCTCCTTTTAGAGGGGGTTAAGGAAAAGTCTGCTGGTAAACTCTATCATGCTATTCAAGCATCAAAGGAAAACTCTGCTGAAAAACTCTTGTTTGGTTTGGGAATTCGCCATGTCGGCAGTAAGGCCAGTCAGTTGTTACTCCAACATTTCCATTCAATTGAAAATCTGGCTCAGGCAGATCCAGAGGAAGTGGCGAGTATTGAAAGTTTGGGTGGTGTGATTGCCAAGAGTCTTCAGACTTATTTTGCGACAGAAGGCTCTGAAATTCTCCTAAGAGAATTGAAAGAAGCTGGGGTCAATCTGGACTATAAAGGTCAGACAGTAGTAGCGGATGCGGCCTTGTCAGGTTTGACCGTTGTATTGACTGGGAAATTGGAACGTCTCAAACGCTCAGAAGCTAAAAGCAAACTCGAAAGTCTGGGTGCCAAGGTGACAGGCAGTGTTTCTAAAAAGACCAATCTCGTCGTTGCAGGTACAGATGCTGGAAGTAAACTTCAAAAGGCACAAGAACTTGGTATCGAGGTTCGAGATGAAGCTTGGCTAGAAGGCTTGTAATAATCGTTTAAAATCAGAGCTTAGATAATATGACTATGTGTGTTAATCGGGACAAAATCGATCAAGAATTTATTAGTGAACTAGAAACAAATTAAGAAGTAAAAAGGAAAAATAAAAAATGTTTAATTACCCTATTCGCATTCATTACCACCGCAAGAATGGTGAATACGACACTTGCTCTTTTGTAAAAAGTCAGGACCAGCGGATTGATTTGCTGACCTACAAAGAAGATTATTTTGGTGCTTTATTTAGTTTTGAACACCCAAGTTCTCATGCCTTAGAAAGCTTGAATTTTGTGGTTCATACAGGTCAAACCAGTAAAGAGTATGCTATCCGTTTTAATCACTATCCCCTCTTAACGGAGGTCTGGATTTTGGAAGGGGATGATAGAATTTATTATTCTGAAAATCCTGCTATTGCCAGTCCTTTCTATAAAAATCAAAATCCTTTTGCCTTTGACAAGGCTATCAATAGCGCTAGTTTCGACCACCACTGGGGCTACCAAGGTGAATTGGGTTGCCGTGTAGAGGACAATCAGGCTCATTTTGCTCTCTGGGCTCCAACAGCGACAGAAGTGCAGGTTGTCGTTTATGGATCAGCTGCTAATGATGCTCCTGTTTGGAAGATTTTTGATATGGAGAGAGGCAATAGCTACTCTTATAATCATAAGGACAATACAATCGGTGTCTGGAGTTTGGATGTTGAGGAAGATTTGACTGGTAAGGCTTATCAGTATCAAGTCCAATTTCCTCACCACCAAACACTGACACGCGATCCTTACACCATCGCGACCAGTCCTGATGGCAAACGTTCAGCTATCCTGAGCCATGAAGAAAAGCAAGTTGAAAATTTCGAGGTTAAGCATGGTTCTGAGGCTACTTGGCGTTTGAAAAATCCATGTAAGGCAGTTATCTGTGAAATGCACATTCGTGATTTGACCAAATCACCGACCTCAGGTGTGGATGAACATCTTAGAGGAACTTTCTTAGGTGCTGCTCAGACTGGAACAGTTAACCAGTACGGCCAGTCAACTGCTTTTGATTACATCAAGAAGATAGGCTACAATTATGTTCAATTGCAACCAATTGCAGACCGTCATAAAGAATACGATGAGGATGGTAATGTAACCTACAACTGGGGTTATGACCCACAAAACTATAACGCACCAGAAACGAGCCTTTCAACTAATCCAGATGATCCAGCTCAGGTTATTCGTGATTTGAAGACCATGGTTCAAGCTTACCACGATGCGGGTATTGGTGTTATTATGGATGTGGTCTATAACCATACCTTCTCAGTTGTTGATGCACCTTTCCAAACAACTGTCCCTGACTATTATTATCGTATGAATCCAGATGGTACCTTCCAGAATGGAACGGGTGTTGGAAATGAAACAGCCAGTGAACACGAAATGTTCCGCAAGTACATGATTGATTCTCTTTTATACTGGGTGCAGGAATATAATATTGACGGCTTCCGTTTTGACTTGATGGGGATTCATGATGTCAAGACTATGCAGATGATTCGTCAGAGTTTGGATGAAATTGACCCCAACATTATCCTCTATGGAGAAGGATGGGATATGGGAACAGGTCTTGCCCCTTATGATAAGGCTAAGAAAGACAACGCCTACGAAATGCCAAATATTGGTTTCTTTAATGACAATCAGCGTGATGCTGTCAAAGGTGGAGAAGTTTACGGTGCTATCAAGTCAGGTTTTGTCAGTGGTGCTGCGACAGAGCCAATTCTAGCTAAAGCAATCCTAGGAAGTCGTGAATTAGGAACCTATACACATCCAAATCAGGTGCTTAACTATGTAGAAGCCCATGACAATTACAATCTTCACGATTTATTGGCAACTCTTCATCCAGACCAAAGTTCAGAACAAATCATGCACAAGGTTGAGACAGCCACAGCTATGAACCTACTCATGCAAGGGATGGCCTTTATGGAAATCGGTCAAGAATTTGGTCGTACCAAACTGGTTGCGACTGGTGAGAATGGTGAGTTGACACATGATGATAGAGAGCGTGCGATGAATAGCTATAATGCTCCTGACAGTGTGAACCAAGTCAACTGGGATTTGATCAATGAGCGTCAAGACAGTATTGAGTTTATCCGTCAAGTCATCCGATTGAAGACAAAAACTGGCGCCTTTTCTTACTCTAGCTATGATGAAATTTACCATCATGTCTTTGTGCATTCTGCGATTGAACATAGCGGCTGCCTTATCTATGAAGTTCACGGCAAAGAACACCTCTTGGTGGTTGTGAATGCTAAATCAGAACCCTATCCATTTGAAAATGCAGGAAATTTAGCTACGTTGGTAACCAACAGTCGCTCAAAAGAAGACAATGTGTTAGATGATATTAGTCTAGCTGTCTTGAGTGTTTTATAAAGACCATCTATCTCGCTATTCTAACACATCATTGGAAGTGAACGAATAGAAAGAACTTAGCTGATAACTCACTTGTATAGAAAATTTGATAAATATTTTCATCAAACGTGTAAAGTCAGGAAATTGTTTTCCTGATTTTATTTTTTTGCTATAAAACAATAATAATCATAGAAAAAATACGAACTTTTTGGTATTATAGTAGAGAAAAGAAAGGCGTTTTCGCAATTTTTTGAAAAAATATTGATTTACAATTGAACGAGTAAGTGAACTTGTTGTAGATTTTCAAAATAATTAAAGAAGTATAGTAATTTACTTGAATCTTCTCTAAAAAGGTAGTATAATAAATCTATAGAAAACGCTTACAGAAATAGGAGGGTGTATGGATAAGAAAAAAGCTTTAGAAACCTTTATGACTGGTGAAAATTTTCACCTCCAGCACTATCTAGGAGCGCATAGGGAAGAAAAAAATGGTGAGTATGGCTATACTTTCCGTGTGTGGGCACCTAATGCTCAGGCTGTTCACTTGGTAGGGGATTTCACCAATTGGGTAGAAAACCAAATCTTAATGGAACGAAATGAATTTGGTGTCTGGGAAGTCTTTACCAGCCTTGCTCATGAAGGCCAAATTTACAAGTATCATATCACTCGTGCAAATGGTCATCAGCTGATGAAGATTGATCCTTTGGCTGTTCGATATGAGGCACGACCTGGTACTGGAGCGATTTTAACAGAGATTCCAGAGAAAAAATGGAAAGATGGTCTTTGGCTAGCTCGTAGAAAACGCTTGAGTTTTGAAGAGCGTCCTGTCAATATTTACGAAGTTCATGCTGGATCGTGGAAGAGAAATCTAGATGGAGGTCCTTATAGTTTTGCTCAACTGAAGGATGAGCTGATTCCTTACTTGGTTGAGATGAACTATACTCACATTGAGTTTATGCCCTTGATGTCTCACCCTCTCGGTTTGAGTTGGGGTTACCAGCTTATGGGGTACTTTGCTTTAGAGCATGCCTATGGTCGTCCTGAAGAGTTTCAAGATTTTGTTGAGGAATGTCATTTAAATAATATTGGGGTCATTGTGGACTGGGTACCTGGTCACTTTACTATCAATGATGATGCCTTGGCCTATTATGATGGGACACCGACTTTTGAATATCAAGACCATAATAAGGCTCATAACTACGGTTGGGGTGCGCTCAATTTTGACCTTGGGAAAAATGAAGTCCAGTCCTTCTTGATTTCTAGTATTAAATTCTGGATTGACTTTTACCATTTGGACGGTATTCGCGTGGATGCTGTTAGCAACATGCTCTATCTTGATTATGATGATGCACCATGGACGCCAAACAAGGATGGTGGTAATCTAAACTACGAAGGCTATTATTTCTTAAAACGTTTGAATGATGTCATTAAGCAAGCTCATCCAGATGTTATGATGATTGCCGAAGAAAGTTCATCAGCTACTCAGATTACTGACACCAAGGATTCAGATGGTCTTGGGTTTGATTATAAGTGGAATATGGGTTGGATGAATGACATCCTCCGATTCTATGAAGAAGATCCGATTTATCGTAAATACGACTTTAACCTAGTGACTTTCAGCTTTATGTATGTCTTCAAGGAAAACTATCTCCTACCATTCTCACATGACGAAGTTGTTCATGGCAAGAAGAGTATGATGCATAAGATGTGGGGAGATCGTTACAATCAATTCGCAGGCTTGCGCAATCTCTACACTTATCAAATTTGTCACCCTGGTAAGAAATTGCTCTTCATGGGTAGTGAATATGGGCAATTTCTAGAATGGAAATCTGAAGAGCAGTTGGAATGGTCTAACCTAGAAGATCCAATGAATGCTAAGATGAAGTATTTCACTTCTCAGCTAAACCAGTTTTACAAAGACCACCGCTGTCTGTGGGAAATTGATACCAGCTATGATGGTATTGAAATCATTGATGCGGATAATCGAGACCAGAGTGTTCTTTCCTTCATCCGTAAGGGTAAGAAGGATGATATGTTAGTCTGTGTCTTTAATATGGTACCTGTCGAACGAAAAGATTTTACAATCGGACTTCCTGTTGCAGGGATTTACGAAGAAGTCTGGAATACTGAGTTAGAAGAGTGGGGCGGTGTCTGGAAAGAATATAATCAAACTGTGCAAACACAAGAAGGACTATGGAAGGATTATGAGCAGACCTTGACCTTTACCCTACCGGCTATGGGAGCAAGTGTTTGGAAAATCAAACGTCGCTTGAAATCTGCAAAAACCGTCACAAGTAAAAACCAAAAAGGAGTAGAAAATGAAGAATGAAATGTTAGCTTTGATTCTTGCTGGTGGGCAAGGAACTCGTCTCGGTAAACTTACTCAAAGCATCGCAAAACCAGCTGTGCAATTTGGTGGGCGCTACCGTATCATTGACTTCGCTCTTTCAAACTGTGCCAACTCAGGGATTCACAATGTTGGAGTCATTACACAGTATCAACCACTTGCTCTTAACAATCATATTGGAAACGGTTCAAGTTGGGGGTTAGATGGTATTAATTCTGGTGTCTCTATTCTTCAACCTTATTCTGCAAGTGAAGGAAATCGTTGGTTCGAAGGGACTAGTCACGCTATTTACCAAAATATCGACTATATCGACAGCGTCAATCCTGAGTATGTCTTGATTCTCTCTGGGGACCATATCTATAAAATGGACTATGATGCTATGCTCCAGTCACACAAGGATAATAATGCCAGTTTGACAGTAGCAGTTCTTGATGTTCCTCTTAAAGAAGCTAGCCGTTTTGGTATTATGAACACCGATGCCAATAACCGCATTGTTGAATTTGAAGAGAAACCAGCCCAACCTAAATCTACCAAAGCCTCTATGGGGATTTACATCTTTGATTGGCAACGTCTCCGCAATATGTTAGTCGCTGCTGAAAAGAGCAATGTCGATATGTCAGACTTCGGTAAAAATGTCATTCCAAATTACCTTGAGTCTGGTGAAAGTGTCTATGCCTACGAATTTAATGGGTATTGGAAAGACGTTGGTACGATTGAGTCACTTTGGGAAGCCAACATGGAGTACATTTCTCCAGAAAATGCCTTAGATAGCCGTAACCGTCAATGGAAGATTTATTCAAGAAACTTGATTTCACCGCCAAACTTCCTTGGTGCAAATGCTCACGTAGAAGATTCTTTGGTTGTCGATGGCTGTTTCGTAGATGGAACTGTTAAACATTCTATTCTTTCAACAGGCGCGCAAGTTCGTGAAGGGGCAGAAGTAGTAGATTCAGTTATCATGAGTGGAGCCATTATTGGACACGGAGCTAAAATCAAACGTGCTATTATTGGTGAAGGTGCAGTTATTTCTGATGGTGTCGAAATTGATGGAACAGAAGAAGTACAAGTTGTAGGATATGATGAAGTAGTGGGGGTAGCAACAGATGAAGATTGATAAATATTCTGCCATTTTAGGAAACACAGTTGGTTTTCATGATATGTCAACACTGACAGACCATCGTCCAGTAGCTAGTTTGCCATTTGGTGGTAAATATCGCTTGATCGACTTCCCGCTTTCAAGTCTTGCTAATGCAGGTGTCCGTAGTATCTTTGGTATTTTCCAACAAGACAATATCAGTTCCGTCTTTGACCATATCCGTTCTGGGCGTGAGTGGGGTTTGTCAACACTTCTTAGCCACTATTATCTAGGTATTTACAATACTCGTGTGGAAAGTAGTACAGTTGGAAAAGAATACTATCATCAACTTCTTACTTATTTGAAGCGTTCTGGTTCAAACCAAACAGTATCACTCAACTGTGATGTCTTAATTAATATTGATTTGAACCAAGTGTTCCACCTTCATAACACAACGAAGGGACCTATTACTGTTGTTTATAAAAAACTAGCTAAGAAAGACATTTCAGAAGTAAACGCAATCTTGGAAGTGGATGAAACAGACCATGTTCGTTCTCACAAACTCTTTGATAGTAAATCAACAGACGAAGTCTATAATATGTCTACAGATATTTTTGTAGTTGATACACCTTGGTTGATTGAACGTTTGGAAGAAGAGGCTAAGAAAGAACATCCAGAGAAATTGCGTTATGTTTTAAGGGATTTGGCTGCAAAAGAAGGGGCTTTTGCCTACGAGTACACAGGCTACCTTGCAAATATTCATTCTGTAGAGTCTTATTACCAAGCTAATAAAGATATGCTTGAATCTCAAAAATTCTATTCTCTTTTCTCACCAAACCAAAAGATTTATACAAAGGTTAAAAACGAAGAACCAACTTACTATGCTAATACATCTAAGGTAAGTACTTCTCAGTTTGCGTCTGGTAGTATTATTGAAGGTCAAGTGGCTAATTCTGTTTTATCACGTAATATTCATGTCCATAAGGATAGCCTGGTTAAAGATAGCATCTTATTCCCTCGTGTTGTTATTGGAGAAGGTGCTCAGGTCGAATATGCTATCTTGGACAAGGGTGTTGAAGTTGCGGATGGAGTTGTGATCCGTGGAACTGCAGAACATCCAGTCGTCGTTAAGAAAGGTGCTAAAGTAACAGAGGATATTCATTCATGAAAATTTTATTTGTAGCAGCTGAGGGTGCACCCTTTTCAAAAACAGGTGGTTTGGGAGACGTCATTGGCGCTCTTCCTAAATCACTGGTAAAAGCGGGACATGAAGTTGCAGTGATTTTACCCTACTATGACATGGTAGAGGCTAAATTTGGAAATCAAATTGAAGATGTGCTTCATTTTGAGGTGAGTGTTGGTTGGCGCAGACAGTATTGTGGGATTAAGAAAACCGTCTTAAACGGTGTAACCTTCTACTTTATTGACAACCAATATTATTTCTTCCGCGGTCATGTTTACGGTGATTTTGATGACGGAGAACGCTTTGCTTTCTTCCAACTGGCTGCCATTGAGGCAATGGAAAGGATTGACTTTATACCTGACCTTCTCCATGTTCATGACTACCATACAGCTATGATTCCTTTCTTGTTAAATGAAAAATACCGTTGGATTCAAGCCTATGAGGGCATTAAAACTGTTTTAACCATTCATAATTTAGAATTCCAAGGACAATTTTCAGAGGGAATGTTATGGGATTTGTTTGGAGTTGGCTTTGAACGTTACGCTGATGGTACCCTTCGCTGGAACAACTGTCTGAACTGGATGAAGGCTGGTATTCTTTATGCTGACCGTGTTTCAACCGTTTCGCCTAGCTATGCTCATGAAATTATGACCAGTCAGTTCGGATGTAACTTGGATCAGATTCTTCGAATGGAGTCTGGTAAAGTTTCTGGTATCGTGAATGGGATTGATGCTGACCTGTATAATCCTCAGACGGATGCCCTATTAGACTATCATTTTAATCAGGAAGATTTGTCTGGAAAAGCCCAGAATAAGGCAAAATTACAAGAGAGAGTTGGCTTGCCAGTTAGAGCCGACGTTCCACTGGTGGGAATTGTTTCTCGTTTGACACGTCAAAAAGGTTTTGATGTGGTGGTCGAAAGTCTTCACCATATCTTGCAAAATGATGTTCAGATTGTTCTTTTGGGAACTGGCGATCCAGCATTTGAAGGAGCTTTCTCATGGTTTGCTCAGATTTACCCAGACAAGCTATCAGCAAATATCACTTTTGATGTCAAACTTGCTCAAGAAATCTACGCTGCTTGTGACCTCTTCCTCATGCCGAGTCGTTTTGAACCGTGTGGCTTGTCTCAAATGATGGCGATGCGGTACGGAACCTTGCCATTGGTCCATGAAGTTGGTGGCTTGCGAGATACCGTTCGCGCTTTCAATCCAATTGAAGGAAGCGGTACAGGCTTTAGCTTTGACAATCTATCTCCTTATTGGTTAAATTGGACTTTCCAAACAGCTTTGGACTTGTATAGAAACCATCCTGACGTTTGGAGAAACTTACAAAAACAAGCTATGGAGTGTGATTTCTCATGGGATACAGCCTGCAAGTCATATCTAGACTTGTACCAAAGCTTAGTTAACTAATAGATAAAATCGTATGATGACTTCATACGATTTTTAGGCTATTTGGCTATTTAGAGAGGAGAACTGATGTCTCAAGTAAAAGGCTTGTGTGTCATGGATGTTGATGGAACCTTAATCCTAGAAGAAGTGATTGATTTGTTAGGAAGAGAGGCAGCTTGTGAGGAGGAAATTGCGCAGCTTACAAGTCAGGCAATGCGAGGAGAGTTGGACTTTGAAAGCAGTTTACGAGACAGAGTGTCCTTCTTGGAAGGTCTTCCTGTTTCGGTTTTTGATAAAGTCTTCAACACTATTCATCTATCGCCAAATGCCCAGGAATTCATCTCCATTCTCCAAAAGAATGGTATCCTAGTTGGTCTGGTGTCCGGTGGCTTTACACCAATAGTTGAAAGATTGGCAAAATCTCTTGGAATTGCCTATTTCTCTGCCAACCAACTTGAAGTCAAAGGTGGCTTTCTAACAGGGAAATTAGTTGGACAAATTATTAGTCCCGAGGTTAAAAAAGAGACTATGGAACAATGGAGAGAGGAACTAAAACTTTCTAAAGAAAGAACGATTGCAATCGGTGATGGGGCCAATGATTTATTGATGTTGAAGTCAGCGGGACTAGGAATCGCCTTTTGTGCAAAAGAAGTACTCAAAAAAGAAATACCAAATCATGTTGACAAGAGGGATTTTTTAGAAGTTCTACCTTTGATTGACTGTTTAGAATGAGGGAAAATATGAAGATTGTAATTGCACCAGATTCGTTTAAGGAAAGCTTGTCTGCTCAACAGGTGGCTGAAGCTATTAAAAGAGGTTTCCAACAATCGATAGCAGATGTAGAATATCTCCTCTGCCCTGTTGGTGATGGGGGAGAAGGTACTGTAGATGCTATCCGACATTCTCTTGACCTAGAAGAAAAATGGATCCAAGTGACAGGCCCTTTTGGCCAAAAAGAAGCCATGCGCTATTTTCAAAAAGGGAAACTGGCACTATTTGAAGTTGCTGATTTGGTTGGCCTTGGAAAGATTCCGCAAGAGAAACGAAATCCACTGCAAATCCAAACTTGTGGGATTGGAGAGTTGATTCGCCATCTCATTGCTAAAGATATTAAAGAAATCTATATTGGCGTTGGTGGCACGGCCAGTAATGATGGCGGTATAGGGATTGCTGCTGGTTTAGGTTATCAATTTTATGACGTGAATGGAAAGGTCTTGCCTGCTTGCGGTCAATCCTTACTAAACTTAGCTTCTGTCTCAACAGAAAATCGCTATGAAATTCCTGAAGATGTGCAAATTCGTATTTTAGCAGATGTCGTGAGTCCCTTATGTGGTCATCAAGGTGCGACCTACATTTTTGGCAAACAAAAAGGCCTAGATCCTACTATGTTTGAGGCCGTAGATCAAGCGATCCAAGATTTTTATGAAAAAGTCTCCCCTGCAACATTGGAAATTAAAGGAGCAGGAGCTGGTGGAGGCCTTGCTGCTGGTTTGTGTGCCTTTGCTCAAGCAAGAATCGTATCTGGGATTGATACCTGTTTAGATTTGATTGATTTTGATAAGAAAGTTTTAGATGCTGACTTGGTTGTTGTAGGAGAAGGAAGGCTAGATTGTCAAAGTTTAGCAGGTAAAGCGCCTATTGGTGTTGCAAAAAGAACCCCTGTCGGAGTTCCTATCATTGCTATTTGTGGTAGTCTTGCTGAAGATTTACCTTCCCTACCATTTGAAAATATTCAAGCTGCCTTTTCAATTTTGGAGAAATGTGAACCTTTGGAAGATAGTTTGAAAAATGCCAGTCTCTATCTGGAGCGCACAGCTGCCAATATTGGGCGTTTATTAAGTATGCGCAATATTTAGCCAAACCATTTTTTCCATAAGGATGTTTTGGATGGTTCTTCCTTTTTAACTTCCCAAAGTTTTGCAAAAGCAAGTCGAAGGTTCTTTTCTTCTACTTGAACGGGTGCATTGGTGTGGATAATCAGGCCAAAAGGAGAAGAAGTATGCTCTTCAGATACAATGGTAGCTTGACTATCAGTTTCTTTTGCTTCTTTTAAGTAGAAAACTTGTTTGTCAAATTCGATAGTTGGTGAGATTTTCACAAATAGTGGCTCTGCTTTTTCCTGTAGGTTTTCTAAAATAGATAAAAAGCCTTTTTCTAGCTGAGGGCTATTTGCTGTGTCAATATCTGCATATCCAAGAACTCTTTCCTCAAAAGTACCAAGATAGCGTCTTTGCTCATCCGGATTTAGTTTTGGCCCACCATGAGCTTTTTCAAGTAATTGTTTTGATAAATCTGTCATGAAAACAGTATATCATAAAAGTTAGAATAAAACAGACAAAAGAAAGCGATTACTTTATAAAGTTAAGGAAAATTTGCACAAAGATAACGTTTTTTCTTGAAAAAGGAGGGGTTTTAAGGTATTATAGAGGTGTAAAAAATTTAACTCATAAGGAGAGTAAAAAATGTCAATTATTACTGATGTTTACGCTCGCGAAGTCCTAGACTCACGCGGTAACCCAACACTTGAAGTAGAAGTTTACACTGAATCAGGTGCTTTCGGACGTGGTATGGTTCCATCAGGAGCTTCTACTGGTGAACACGAAGCAGTTGAACTTCGCGACGGTGACAAATCTCGTTACGGTGGTCTTGGTACACAAAAAGCTGTTGACAACGTAAACAACATCATTGCTGAAGCTATCATTGGCTACGATGTACGTGATCAACAAGCTATCGACCGTGCTATGATCGCTCTTGACGGTACTCCTAACAAAGGTAAATTGGGTGCAAACGCAATCCTTGGTGTGTCTATCGCTGTAGCTCGTGCTGCTGCTGACTACCTTGAAATCCCACTTTACAGCTACCTTGGTGGATTCAACACTAAAGTTCTTCCAACTCCAATGATGAACATCATCAACGGTGGTTCTCACTCTGACGCTCCAATCGCTTTCCAAGAATTCATGATCGTACCTGCTGGTGCGCCATCATTCAAAGAAGCTCTTCGTTGGGGTGCTGAAATCTTCCATGCTCTTAAGAAAATCCTTAAATCTCGTGGTTTGGAAACAGCCGTAGGTGACGAAGGTGGATTTGCTCCTCGTTTTGAAGGAACTGAAGACGGAGTTGAAACTATCCTTGCTGCGATCGAAGCTGCTGGATATGTTCCTGGCAAAGACGTATTTATCGGATTTGACTGTGCTTCATCAGAATTCTACGATAAAGAACGTAAAGTTTACGACTACACTAAATTCGAAGGTGAAGGAGCAGCTGTACGTACTGCTGCAGAACAAATCGACTATCTTGAAGAATTGGTAAACAAATACCCAATCATCACTATCGAAGATGGTATGGATGAAAATGACTGGGACGGTTGGAAAGCTCTTACTGAACGTCTTGGTGGTAAAGTTCAATTGGTTGGTGACGACTTCTTCGTAACAAACACTTCTTACCTTGAAAAAGGTATTGCAGAAGGTGCTGCTAACTCAATCCTTATCAAAGTTAACCAAATCGGTACTCTTACTGAAACATTCGACGCTATCGAAATGGCGAAAGAAGCTGGTTACACTGCCGTTGTATCACACCGTTCAGGTGAAACTGAAGATTCAACAATCGCTGACATCGCAGTTGCAACTAACGCAGGACAAATCAAGACTGGTTCACTTTCACGTACAGACCGTATCGCTAAATACAACCAATTGCTTCGCATCGAAGACCAACTTGGTGAAGTAGCTGAATACCGTGGATTGAAATCATTCTACAACTTGAAAAAATAAAATAGTTCAGTGAACTATTTTATCCCGAACCTTGAAACTCAAAAGTTCGGCCGTTGATTTAACAACGTTTCTAGCCCCTCGGATTTTATCCGAAGGGCTATTTTTGGGCTCTTTGTCAACTGTAGTGGGTTGAAGAAAAGCTAATATCTAGAAAGGACAAATTTCGTCCTTTCTTTTTTGATATTCAGAGCGATAAAAATCCGTTTTTTGAAGTTTTCAAAGTTCCGAAATCCAAAGGCATTGCGCTTGATAAGTTTGATAAGATTATTGGTGGCTTCCAGTTTGGCGTTGGAATAGGGTAGTTGAAGGGCGTTGGCAATTTTCTCTTTATCCTTGAGGAAGGTTTTAAAGACAGTCTGAAAAAGAGGATGAACCTGCTTTAGATTGTCCTCAATGAGCCCGAAAAATTTATCCGGTTCCTTATTCTGAAAGTGAAAAAGGAAGAGTTGATAGAGATGGTAGTGGTGTTTCAAGTCTTCTGAATAGCTCAAAATCTTGTCTAGAATTTCTTTATTCGTCAAGTGCATGCGAAAAGTGGGGCGATAAAAACGTTTATAGCTGAGTTTCCTACTATCTTGTTGGATGAGTTTCCAGTAACGCTTGATAGCCTTGTATTCATGGGATTTTCGATGAAACTGATTCATGATTTGGACACGCATACGACTCATAGCACGGCTCATGTGTTGGACAATATGGAAACGATCCAACACGATTTTAGCGTTTGGAAAAAGCTGTTTAGCCAAGTCATAGTAAGGGCTAAACATATCCATAGTAATGATTTTCACTCGACATCGGACGACTCTATCATATTTAAGAAAGTAATTTCGAATAATAGCTTGTGTTCTTCCCTCGAGAACAGTGATGATATTGAGCTTTTCAAAATCTTGTGCAATGAAACTCATTTTTCCCTTTGTAAAGGAGTACTCATCCCAAGACATAATCTCAGGCAGACGAGAAAAATCATGCTTAAAACGGAAATCATTGAGCTTGCGAATGACAGTTGAAGTTGAGATGGCCAGCTGATGGGCAATATCAGTCATAGAAGTTTTTTCAATCAGCTTCTGAGCAATTTTTTGGTTGATGATACGAGGGATTTGATGATTTTTCTTTACTAGAGGAGTCTCAGCAACCATCATTTTTGAACACTGATAGCACTTAAAACGACATTTTCTAAGTAGAATTCTAGTAGCCATACCACTCGTTTCTAGGTAAGGGATCTTAGACGGTTTTTGAAAGTCATATTTCTTCATTTGCCTTCCACAATCAGGGCAAGATGGGGCCTCATAGTCCAGTTTAGCGATGATTTCTTTGTGGGTATTCCTATTGATGACATCCATAAATTGGATATTAGGGTCTTTAATGTCTAGTAGTTTTGTGATAAAATGTAATTGTTCCATAGGATTCTTTCTAATGATGGTTTGGTCGCTTTTCATTATAGAGCTTATGGGACTTTTTTTCTACAATAAAAACGGCTCCATAATATCTATAGGGGATTTACCCACTACAAATATTATAGAGCCGAAAAGCTAATATCTAGAAAGGACAAATTTCGTCCTTTCTTTTTTGATGTTTAGAACGATGAAAATCCGTTTTTTTGAAGTTTTCAAAGTTCCGAAAACCAAAGGCATTTCGTTTGATAAGTTTGATGAGATTATAGGTTGCTTCTAATTTGGCATTAGAATAGGGTAACTGAAGGGCGTTGACGATTTTCTCTTTATCTTTGAGGAAGGTTTTAAAGACAGTCTGAAAAAGAGGATGAACCCGCTTTAGATTATCTTCAATGAGTCCGAAAAATTTATCCGGTTCCTTATTCTGAAAGTGAAAAATCAAGAGTTGATAGAGATGATAGTGGCATTTCAATCCTTCTGAATAGGTCAAAATCTTGTCTAGAATCTCTTTATTGGTTAAGTGCATGCGAAAAGTAGGGCGATAAAAACGTTTATAACTGAGTTTACGACTATCCTGTTGAATGAGTTTCCAGTAGCGCTTGATAGCCTTGTATTCATGAGATTTTCGTTCAAACTGATTCATGATTTGGACACGCAAACGACTCATAGCACGGCTTAAGTGTTGGAGTAAAACAGTCCAGTGGACTGTTTTAGCCTGAGTTTAGAAATGTAATAACGAAGGGGAAAACGATCAAGTACAATTTTTGCATTAGGGAGTGAAACAGTCTGGGAGACTGTTTCAGCCTGAGCCTAGAAATTCGAAATCGAAGCTGTTTAGCCAAGTCATAGTAGGGGATAAACATATCCATAGTAATGATTTTCACCTGACAACGAACAGCGCGATTGTAGCTCAGAAAATGATTTCTTATGATGGCTTGTGTTCTTCCCTAAAGAACAGTGATAATATTGAGCTTATCAAAATCTTGAGCAATGAAACTCATCTTTCCCTTAGTGAATGCATACTCGTCCCAGGACATAATCTCAGGAAGACGAGAAAAATCATGCTTAAAACGAAAGTCATTGAGTTTGCGAATAACAGTTGAAGTTGAAATAGACAACTGATGAGCAATGTCGGTCATAGAAGTCTTTTCAATTAGCTTCTGGGCAATCTTTTTGTTGATGATACGAGGGATTTGGTGATTTTTCTTTACTAGAGGAGTCTCAGCAACCATCATTTTTGAGCACTGATAGCACTTGAAACGTCGCTTTTTCAGAAGAATTCTAGTAGCCTTGCCAGTGGTTTCGAGGAGACGGTTTTTGAAAGTCATATTTCTTCATTTTGCTTCCGCAATTAGGACAAGATGGGGCATCATAATCCAGTTTAGCGATGATTTCCTTGTGGGTATCCCTATTGATGATATCTATAATTTGGATATTTGGGTCTTTGATATCGAGTAGTTTTGTGATAAAATGTAATTGTTCCATATGATTCTTTCTAATGATGGTTTGGTTGCTTTTCATTATAGGTTATATGGGACTTTTTTTCTACCCTAAAATAGGCTCCATAATATCTATAGGGGATTTACCCACTACAAATATTATAGAGCCAAACTTTTTAAAAAATCTTTTTCATAACTTTATCCAGTACATTGATTGCTTTATCTTTCATGTTCTTCGTGACGTGGGTATAGATAGAAGTAGTGACTTCAGAGTCGGAATGATCAAACCCTGCCCGTGATTGTTTTTAGCGGAATTTTATTTTCTGATAAAATATTGGACATTGTAGGTAGCATGTTTTTATAGATGTTCAATTTGATTTATTTTTGTGGAATCCTCTTATTTTGAGATGAATACCAATTATAAGTGATTTGCATATCCAGGATATTACAAAGAAAAGCAAGCTAATGGGCACATAAATTTTATTTCAGATTCTTTAAAGCTGTTTACTCTGTTAGCAATTGTATTTGATATTTGATAGGATTAATAGTTTATTGAATCCCTTTCTTATTTATTACATAATTTAATTTATGTAATCTATAAACTATCCAAGGCATTCTTTTGTTCATCATTGACGATATGGGTATAGAGGTCAGTGACTTGTGTGCTGGCATGTCCTAGCTGGTGACTGACCAAAACTTGCGATTTAGTGGCATCATAGAGCCTGGTTGCTAGCGTATGGCGTAGTTTATGGGGTGTTACACGGACTTTGAAGTCCTCAGAGTACTTAGCAACCATTTTCTCAACGCTGGAAGCATCGATACGATTAGGAACTCCTCTGTAGAGAGTCAAAAAAAGGGCTGTATCTATTTTTTCCGTCTTATAGCGTTGATTTCGAATGGCCAGATAATTCTCTAAATAAGGCTTAGCAAAAGCAGCGACATTGACCGAGTCACGTTTGCCCCCTTTTCTAGTGACATCGATAACCATCATTTTTAGATTGAGATCCCTTAGATCCAGATTAACAGCTTCAGATAAACGGACACCAGATGCCAAGAGAAGGGCAATAATGGCCAAATCACGTTCTTTATTTTTGTTGAATGATGAGAGAGCTCGATTAGAGAGCTGTTGTGGGTACTCTTGGTCAATATAAGTAAGAAAACCTTCTGTTTCATCACCTAAAAAGAGTTTTTGCTTGATGTTTTCAGCTCTGGCAGCAAGTGTCTCTTTCTTTTTCTTGGTTGAAACTTTCTTCATTACATTTCGATAGAAATAAGGCTCCCCCTGGTCGTTTTCAACCTCCTCGGTTAGATACTTGTAAAGACTGGAGAGGGCTGACAAGGTCCGATTGATAGTCGTCTGAGAAACACCTTGCTTGGTTGTATTAGCATTCAGCAAAGGACGTTCACGTAGATAAAGGATAAAAGATTCCATGTCTTTCTTAGACATATTTTCCAAGACAGATAAAGGAATATCAGACATTTTATCAGCGTTTGAAATACCAGACTCCAAAACCCAACTAAAAAATCGATCGTATTCCTTGAGGTATTCGTACAAGGTTGTAAAACTGTAAGGTACAGCCAGCTTAGATTGATAGTATTCCAAAACATACCAGGGCATGATTTGTTTTAGTTTGTCGATTCGTTCCAGTAAAATCTCACGTTTCATGTATTTTCTCCATAAATAAGTCTACTAGTAGTATAGCATAGACTTATTTATTTTTCAAGAAAATTATAGTTTTTCGGAAAGATGTTGTAGAGATTTTTAGACCTGTGTAAAACAGTTCTAAATATTTGGAGTTTCTATTGTGAATCATTAGCTAGTGCTTTTTCTAGATTCCAAATACTAAACCAGAATGAAATAGTCAACAGAATAAAGAAAATAATAAAGAGCTCACCCACTAAACTTCTGTTCATACTACACAACTGAAGAGCTATATAAGGAGCTATGAGATACAAAATACATATTGTATAATTGCTATTGTTTTCTTTTTCATGATTTTAATCTTACTGTACAGATTTGATACAGTAAACTCCTTTCTAGCTTTATGCTTTATCATTTCTAACTAAATTATAGTCTTATTTTTACCAAAATTCAATTATTTGTGTGTGCAATGTCTTGTCAGTAAAAGAGGCTGAATAAAAATTCTTTAAAAGTAAAAAGCGTATAGTGTCAGTCATTGAAAAAACTTGATACTATACGCTTTTTACTTCATTTTTTCTTGAAATTGACTTTTTCCCCGGACTCTTAAGATTTTATTTGACTGCTTCTTTCAAAGCGTCTACCTTATCCAAACGTTCCCATGGAAGATCAATATCTGTACGTCCCATGTGTCCATAAGCTGCTGTTTGACGGTAAATTGGACGTTTAAGGTCCAGCATTTGGATAATTCCTGCAGGACGAAGGTCAAAGATTTGACGAGCCGCTTTTTCAAGTTTGCTTTCAGCTACTGTTCCTGTACCAAAAGTATCAATACGAACAGATACAGGTTGCGCAACACCGATAGCGTAAGCCAATTGTACTTCCGCCTTCTTAGCAAGACCTGCTGCAACAATGTTTTTAGCAATGTAGCGAGCTGCATAAGAAGCTGAACGATCCACCTTAGTCGCATCCTTACCAGAGAAGGCACCACCACCATGACGAGAGTAGCCACCATAAGTATCTACGATAATTTTACGACCAGTCAGACCTGAGTCTCCTTGAGGTCCACCGATTACAAAACGACCAGTAGGATTGATGAAGAATTTTGTTTGCTCATCCAAGTAAGAGGCTGGAATAACCTCTTTGATAACCTTGTTAATGACATCATTGTGAATTTGTTCGTTGCTGACTTCTGGATCGTGCTGAGTTGAAATCACGACTGTATCCACACGTACTGGACGGTCATTTTCATCATACTCAACTGTAACTTGTGATTTAGCATCTGGGCGAAGATAGCTAATTTCACCAAACTTACGAAGTTCTGCCAGACGACGAACCAATTTATGACTGAGTGAGATTGGCAATGGCATGAGCTCTTCTGTTTCATCCACTGCAAATCCAAACATGAGCCCTTGGTCACCAGCGCCAATCAAGTCAAGCGGATCTTGGTCTGCATTCCCACGAACCTCCAAGGCTTCGTTAACACCTTGGGCAATGTCTGGTGACTGCTCAACAAGTGACGGATGGACTCCCACTGTCTCAGCAGAAAATCCATATTCTGTATTGGTGTAGCCAATCTCTGCAATGGTATCACGAACCACACGGTTAATATCCACATAGGCATTTGTAGATATTTCACCAAAAACATGGACGGAACCAGTATATACAGCTGTCTCAGCAGCAACGTGCGCCTCTGGATCTTTAGCTAAAATAGCATCCAAAATCGCATCTGAAATTTGGTCTGCAATCTTATCTGGATGCCCCTCAGATACAGATTCAGACGTGAATAATTTACGTTCTGACATAAAAATGTCCCCCCTTAAAAATAGTGTTATAGAGTTACAAAGTACTGATAGGAATTTTCATTATCTAAGAGTTACTAGCTTCAGAAATAANNTTATTTCTGAAGCTAGTAAGGCGCATAGGGTGATCCCCCTATAGCGGCAACCGTAGAATAACGAACGACTTTGGAGCCGTCATTCTTTGCGAGTTGCGACGCAAAAGAAAAAATAGAAATACCTACCATCTTATCGGGACTATATAACTTTATCATTATACCATTTTTAAACACAATTTGCAGTCTATATACTCAATAAAAATCAAAGAACAGTTTTTTGATTGTAGATAAAACTGACTAAATTAGTAACATATACCTAATACAAGATGACGCTAACTTGTTTTGAAGAGTATTAATATACTGTTTCAATTTTTACTAATCTATTTTCAACCTGAACAATAGTTTGAAAATGAAAAGGGACTTTATTCTTTTTGTAACCTTTCTGTAATAATTCTCTGCTGAAAAAATGATAAAATAGGTATGTACAGTTAAGGAGAGAATAATGCCTGTAAGAAAATTACAATCCTATGAGGTAGACAATCAAGAAGAATTAAATCATCAGATTCCTCGCTATCAAGATTATACACCTGAAGCACAATCTGATGCCAATCTCAAGGAAATCCTATTTTTTATTAATATTGCTGTTTTTTGTATCTGCATTGCTATCTTTAGTTTTATCTTTTTATCATTAAAATTATCAACTGCTCTTGCATTTGTCGCAGCAATTGGATTTAGCTTACTTGTTTTAAAAGTCCAACGCTCTATTATCAAACGAAAATTTAGAAGATAAATCATACCCCAGGTCTAATCAAGTTGATTTGTAAAAAATTAAGGAAAACAGAGTATTTAAGATNNATCTTAAATACTCTGTTTTTTTGACCAGCTTGCCAAATATAATTATTTGCTTAATTGAATAACGTGTAACCTTTCCTAATAAATGTTCTCCAAACATCTTAAACTGTAAAATCAATTAGCCCCAAGCTTCCTATCAATTTCTTCTCCAAAATATGCTATAATAATACCAAAAGATAAAGAAGGAAGTCTTATGATTAAACTACTAGCCTTGGATATGGACGGAACCCTCCTCAATGAAGCCAAGGAAATTCCACAAGCTCACATTACTGCTATTCACCAAGCTATTGAAAAAGGTATCAAACTGGTACTTTGTACGGGTCGCCCGCTTTTCGGCGTCCTCCCCTACTATAAAAAACTGGGGCTGGACCTCCAGAATGAGTATGTCATTGTCAATAACGGTTGCTCAACCCACCAGACAAGTGACTGGAGTCTGGTTGATTGGCAAGAACTCAGTCCATCTGACATCGAATACCTCTATGACCTAGCTGAAAAAAGTGATGTTCAGTTGACTCTTTTTGATGAGGAACATTATTTTGTCCTCGGTGGCAAGCCCAATCAAGTCATCCAAAATGACGCCAAACTAGTTTTTTCAGACCTGACTGAAATTTCTCTTGAGGAAGCGACTAGTGGCAGGTACCGGATGTTCCAAGGTATGTTTTTAGGTACAGAGGAGCAAACAGACGATTTTGAAGAGCGTTTTGCTACAGAACTCTGCCAACGATTCAGTGGAGTTCGTTCGCAGCCTGTCATTTATGAAGCTATGCCACTTGGTACGACAAAGGCTACTGCTCTTTCTCGACTAGCAGATATTTTGAAAATTGATTCCTCAGAGATTATGGCCATGGGCGATGCCAATAACGACATTGAAATGCTCCAGTTTGCCGGCCTCGGTATTGCTATGGGAAATGCTAGTGACCATGTCAAATCTCTTGCGGATGCTGTTACAGTCAGCAACGAAGAAGACGGCGTTGCGCGTGCGATTGAGAAATATATTTTATAATTAAGAAGCCCAGTTCATATCAACTGGGTTTTGATATTTAAGAATTCCTAAAACTTTAGAAACTCTTTAGAAATGCTTGAGCTTTCTTTGATTTCTATGCTTTATACTAAAATTATCAAAATAAATCAAAAGGAGAGAATCATGAAAACAGTACTTGACATTCATGGATTGTCCAAAAACTTTGCCAAACAAGCTATTCTTCAGGATCTTCATCTAACGATAAGAGAGGGAGATATTTATGGACTTATCGGGAAGAACGGAGCTGGGAAGACCACCTTGATAAAAATTATTACGCAACTACTTTTTGCGGATAAAGGAACTGTTTCCCTCTTCTCCAGCAAAACGGAAAATGAGTGGAGCAAGTCTCTATCTCGAGTAGGTTCTGTTATCGAATCACCTGTAGCTCATAATCACTTAACAGCTTATCAAAATCTGAAATATTACTGTATGATTCGGCATATTCCAAATGCTGATCAAGTCATTCGTGAAACCCTGGACTATGTAGGTTTGGCAGATACAGGTAAAAAATTCTTTCGTGATTTCTCGCTAGGAATGAAACAAAGACTTGGGATCGCCATTGCCCTCCTATCCAAACCAGACTTCCTGATTTTAGATGAACCTATCAACGGTCTCGACCCAATCGGTATCAAAGAATTTCGACTCATGATTCAACGGCTCAATCAAGAGAAAGGGATCACCATTCTCATCTCTAGCCATATCTTGTCAGAACTCTATCTCCTAGCCAATCGTTTTGGTATTTTAGATCAAGGCAAGGTTATCCGTGAAATCAGCAAAGCTGAATTTGAAACACTAAGTGAGGATTACATTGTTCTTAAGACAGCTGATAAAGAGAAAGCTTGTCAAGTATTGAAAGAACAAATCCAGCTCCAGTTTAAGGTTGTTAATCCAGAAAATGAAATCCATATCTTTGGTCAGGAACAAGATGTCAAGCAGATTCTTAAGGAATTAACCTTGGCAGATGTTGCCATTGACGAGATTTACTATGCCCGTCAAAATCTAGAAGAATACTTCACTCAATTGGTCGAATAGGAGAAAAATCATGATACATACCATTCAAGCAGACTTTTACCGTCTTTTCCGTTCCAAAGGATTCTGGATTACAGAGTTCATTCTATTTGTACTCATGTTAATGGGGGCTGTTTTTGGGGCTACTGGCCATCTAATGGCAATCCAGACAGAAGAGCCAGACATTCCAACCCATGGTTGGGACGGTGTACAAGCCCTGATCAACGCATCTAGTCAAGGTTCAAACCTCGTTTTTCTCTGCATCGTCCTAGCCTGCCTCGTTCTTGGAGTTGATTTAATCGGCAAACTCTATAAAAATAATTTAACAGTGGGTGTCTCTCGTACCGAGTTTTTTCTAGCGAAAGCCTTTGTATTGGCTTCTATTGCACTTTTACAAGTCATCATCAGCCTTGTGATTGCCTTTATTCCAGCAACTATCTTAAATGGATTTGGAACTATGCCTGATGGCTTTATTGGCAATCTACTGGTAACCATTTTCCTTCAATTTCTTTGCCTCCTTGCTTGGCTTTCCATTGTTTCCTTCATCCTCTATGTTAGTCATTCTTATATTGCGGTATTTATTGGTTATTTGGTCAGCTCTATCTTACTTTCTATGCCAATGATCATTTTTCCAAATATCAAAATTTTGCCATATTTATCATTGCAGTTTTTCTATGCTATGACTGCTAATAGTGAATCCATTTTCTATACACTTATAGTTACCTTAGCTGTTATTGTAATCTTTAATCTAAGTGGACTGGCAGTTTTCAGAAAGAAAAGTCTATAAAAAATGACCTCCTCTAGCCTACAGAGGAGGTTTCTTTCGTTAAAAGTAAATGAAAACCGATAACCACTGCCCATCTGTGCTTAGTTTCATTTCTGCACCAAGAAGATGGCATAATTCCTCAGTGATATAAAGACCTAAACCAGAGGATTCTTCCGTATCAGATAGATTTTCAGAATAAAAACGGTTGCTGAGATTTTCTATTCTTTTGATAGGCTGTTTGACAAGGTTTGCAATCTCTAAGACAAACTGTTCCTTTTCCTTTCGCAAAGATAGCCGCGCTTCTTCCTTGCCATGTTTGAGGACATTTCCAAGCAGATTTTGTAAAATTCGATCCAGCAAGTCTTCATCGGTTCTCATTTTCAAACCAGCTTCAACCTTAAAATCAAGCGTGATATTTGCCGCCTGAAAAACATCATAATAAGCCAAAGTCTTTTTGGTGATAAAAGCTGAAAAATCCACTTCTTCCAGTTTCGGTTTGACAGCTCCTTCCATCAAACGACGATATTCTAGGAGAGCCTCCAAACGTTTGGAAACTAAATCAAGATGCTGGGCGATTTTTTGTAAGGTTTCTGCTTTATCTTCAGGAGATTTTATCAATTGTTGGGTGTAGCCTGAAGCGATAGTCAAAGGCGTCCGAATATCATGGGCGATATTGCTGATGGCCATATCCAGAGTCTCCTTTTCCCTTTTCATCACCAACCGAGATTGCTCTACTTCCAGAAATAGATTTTCAATTTGCTGGTAGAGTTGTAAAAAATGTTTGGAAAAAATGCTGACCCCTACTCTTTTCATACTACCCGTGAGAATCTTGTCTTCAATCTGTTGACTCAAGTTTTTAAGTGCTAGATGGTAGCGAATTAATACAATCGATAAAATAATTAGGAGTATCAGTAGGACAACGATTAAGATGTAGGTCATTGCTTGTCTCCTTTTAATCTTACCCCAACTCCCCAGATGGTTTCAATATATTCTTGATGTGGGTCAAGCTGGTTTAATTTTTTACGAAGATTACTCAAATGCGTATTGAGAGTATTATCTCCAGGTAGGTAGCTATCCTCCCAGACCAACTCATAAAGTTCTTCCTTGGTAAAAATTTTCTTAGGGTGTTTAAGGAGAGTTTGGAGAATCAAGCATTCTTTCTTGGCAAGGCGAATGGTTTCCTGACTATTTTTGATTTCAAAACTTTCTGCATTAAACTGGATATTTTTTAAGTTTTGTGGCAGATTTTCAGTTTTTTCTATTTCCGTAGGCTGTTTTTCTGCACTTTGGCGTAATTGAACAGTAACTCTAGCAAAGACTTCGTCCAAATCAAAAGGTTTCACTATGTAATCATTGGCACCATCTAAGAGATATTGACTGATTAACTTTTTATCGCTCAAAGCTGTTAGCATAATGACTGGAGTTTGGCTTTGTTCCCTGATGGCTTTTAAAACCTGATCCCCATTTTTTCCAGGAAGCATGATATCTAGCAAAACGAGGTCAATCCCACCTTGGTCAAAACGCATGATTCCTTCTGTACCAGAAAAGGCTTGAATCACCTCATGCTCCTCAGTGAGAAGTGTTCGCAAAATTTCTTGAATGTCACTATTGTCTTCAATAACCAATATCCTAGCCATAAACACCAACCTTTCTGCAACTATTATAGCATGTTTTATTGATAAAGCTTAAACAGAAAAGCTCCTCGCATAAAATCGCGAGAAAGCCTTAGAGGGTTAAAATATAAAATCCACTTGCTAAACAACATAGTATCCTTATAGTTGCTAATAAGAAGTTAGTCTAGCAGAATGAATCTCTCATTTCTCTCCTACTAGTCCGTAATTCGTTGATACATTTCGGGTCTTCTATCTCGAAACAAGCCCCAGTTTAGGCGTTCACTTGCTCCCTTGTCAAGGTCATAAGTTGCTAACAGAACAGCTTCACCTTGTCTTTCAGCTCGCTCTAGAATAGCTCCTGTTTCATCCGTCATAAAGGAGGAACCGTAGAAGTCAAGACTGGAACTCTGTCCACCATTTTCCTCACTTGGAGTGACTTCCTCTAATCCATAACGATTGGCTGCAATAACTGGGACAATATTTGCTGCTGCGTGTCCTTGCATGGTACGTTGCCAGTGACCACAACTATCTGTATCCAAAATCGGCTCTGAACCGATGGCTGTTGGATAAAAGAGCAATTCAGCCCCATTTAACGCAAGACAGCGGGCTGTTTCAGGGAACCATTGATCCCAACAGATACCGATCCCAATCTTAGCGTAGCACGTATCCCAGACCTTGAAACCTGTGTTACCGGGTGTGAAATAAAACTTTTCTTGATAATAATGATCATCTGGTATATGGGTCTTCCGATAAACGCCTAGCACTTCCCCATCTGCATCAATGACAGCAATAGAGTTATACAAGACATTGCCATCTTTTTCATAGAAACTGATTGGTAAAACGACCTTTAGCTCCTTGGCAATGGTTTTAAAATGCTGAATAGCTGTATTGTCTGTCACCGACTGGGCATGCTGGTAGTAGTCATACTGACGTTCCTGACAAAAGTATGGACGTTCAAACAACTCGGGCAAGAGAATAATTTGGGCACCGTGTTCTGCAGCCTGACGTACTAAACGCTCTGCGGTTTGGATATTTGTTGCCACATCCTTGGCGCATTGCATTTGAATGGCTGCAACTCTTACATTTCTCATCTTTTTCTCCTATTCTGGGATTTGTTGGGTGATACAGTGGATATTGCCACCACCTAATAGAATATCTCTGGCTGGAATTCCGACAACTTTACGGTCTGGAAAACACTTGCTGAGGATATCTAAGGCCACTTGGTCGTTTTTATCTTGAAACTGGGGAACCAAGACTGCCTTATTGGCGATATAAAAGTTTACGTAGGAAGCTGCTAGTCGTTCACCTGCGTATCGCTCTTCTTCTCCTTCTTCATAGATGTAGCCTGGCAAATCTTCTTCTGTAACAACTTGTCGAACTGCAGGGATAGGAAGCTTATGAATAGTGAAAGGGCGACCTTTTGCATCTGTCTCTTGCTCTAAGAGTTCGAGATCTGATTTTGACATGTCATATTGAGGATCGCTTTTGTCGTCTGTCCAAGCCAAAACAACCTCAGCAGGACCAACAAAGGCTGCAACATTGTCAACGTGTTCATTGGTTTCATCCTGATAAATACCATAAGGAAGCCAGATAACTTTTTCAGCACCTAGATAGTCCAATAAACTTCTCTCAATTTTTTCCTTACTTAGGTGAGGATTACGCCCAGGACTAAGCAAGCAACTTTCAGTTACGAGAATGGTTCCTTGTCCATCACTATGGATTGCGCCTCCTTCCAGTACAAAAGGTTTGGCATCGTAAACGGGCATTTCCAAGACCTCAGCAAAATGACTGGCTACTTGATCATCATCTTCATAGTCTTGGTAGAGACCATCTACAGCTCCACCCCAAGCATTGAAAGACCAATCCACGGCTAATTTCTGGCCTTCATCATTGACAAGAATGGTCGGACCTGTATCACGCGCCCAGGCATCATTGGTGGGGATGTCTAAATAAACAACCTTGTCTCCAAGATAAGATTGGGCTTCTGATAGATAGTCCCGCTCCACCAAGAGATAAACGTTTTCCCCTTCTGCTATGGTCTTAATAATCTGGCTGAAAGCTCTTTTAGCAGCCTTTCCTTGAAAGGGCCATGAACCTGGTCGAGTCGGCCATATCATGAGGGTACCATGATGTGCTTCGTACTCTGCTGGCATGCGATAGCCTAATTTTTTGGGACTGTCCATCATGATAATCTCCCTTTAAAATCTTGATAGCCAAAGGCTTTGACTAAGCTGCAGTCTCCCTGTTCGTCCATGAGATAGAGACTTGGCAATCCAATACCGTTGAAGGTATTGTTTTTGACAAAGGAATAAATGGCCATATCTTCAAAATAAAGTCTGTCTCCGATTTGAACTGGATTTTCAAAGCTATAATCACCGATCACATCTCCTGTCAGACAAGTATTGGAAGAAAGTCTATAGGTATGGGCTTTTTCCTGTGCCTCAAAGCCATTTCTCAAAGGTGGACGATAGGGCATCTCGAGTACGTCAGGCATATGGCAGGTCGCAGAGGCATCTAAAACCAAGATTTCCATACCGTTTTCTACAATATCCAATACTTCAGTTGCTAGATAACCTGCATTGAGCGCAATAGCTTCCCCGGGCTCGATATAGACTTCAAGATTGTAAGTTTCTCGGATACGCTTGATCTCAGAAATCAGCAAATCTACATCATAGTCCTCTCTTGTGATGTGATGACCACCACCCATATTGAGCCATTTAACTTGATGTAAGTAGGGACCAAACTGCTCTTCTACTGCTTTCAAAGTTGTCTCTAAATCATCTGAGCCTTGCTCGCAAAGAGTATGAAAATGTAGTCCGTCAACCAAATCCAACAAATCGCTAGGAATTTTATCTAGTGTCACGCCAAAACGAGAACCTGGTGCACAGGGGTCATAGAGCGCGTGATCTTCTTGAGTTGAACATTGAGGATTGAGACGTAAACCTACACTGACACCAGCCTCCCGACAACGAGCCCTATGCTTGCGCAACTGTCTCTCAGAGTTAAAGACAATATGATCCGTTATCTCCAGCAATTCCTCCAAGTCTGCATCCTTGAAAGCAGGCGCAAAGACATGGACTTCACCAGGGAACTCTTCTCTAGCTAGCTTTGCTTCATAGAGACCACTTGCAGTTGTACCTGATAGATACTGGCTGATCAAGGGATAGGTTTTGTAGAGGGAATATGCCTTCTGGGCAAGCAAAACCTTGCAACCAGCTTCTTCTTGAACATATTTTAGAATACGACAATTGGCTTCTAACTTGGCCAAATCAATGACATAAGCTGGTGTTGGTACTTGTTCTAGCTTCATTAGTCCACCGTTTGTGGATTTTCAACCACAACCCAAGGCAAACCATACTCATTCAAAGCTTCCATGAATGGATCTGGATCCAACTCTTCAAGGTTGTAAACTCCAGCTTGTTTCCAAGTACCGTTCATAACCAACTTAGTCCCAATCATGGCTGGAACTCCTGTCGTGTAAGAAATCGCTTGCGAACCAACCTCTGCGTAACATTCCTGATGGTCGCAAACATTGTAGATGTAGATGGTCTTTTCAACGCCATCTTTTACACCTGTAAAGATACATCCAATATTGGTTTTACCTACAGTGCGTGGCCCAAGGCTGGCTGGATCTGGAAGCAAGGCTTTCAAAAATTGGATTGGAACAATTTCTTGACCGTTAAAGTTAATGGTATCCGTACGAAGGAGACCGACATTTTCCAAACATTTCATGTGCGTCAAGTATGATTGACCAAAAGTCATAAAGAAACGAATGCGTTTGACACCCGGAATGTTTTTCGCTAATGATTCGATTTCTTCGTGATGAAGAAGATACATGTCTTTTTGTCCGACCTGAGGGAAATCGTACTCGCGCTTGATAGACATAGCTTCGACTTCGACCCATTTTCCATCTTCCCAATAAGAACCTGGTGCTGAAACCTCGCGTAGATTGATTTCTGGGTTAAAGTTTGTCGCAAACGGATAACCGTGGTCACCACCATTACAGTCTAAAATGTCGATATAATGGATTTCATCAAAATAGTGTTTGAGGGCATAAGCTGAAAAGACACTGGTCACACCTGGGTCAAAACCAGAACCAAGAAGAGCAGTCAAGCCTGCTTCTTTGAATTTCTCCTGATAAGCCCACTGCCATGAGTAGTCAAAGTAGGCTGTAAAACCAAGTTCCTTGCAGCGTTTTTCGTAGATAGCACGCCACTCAGGCTCTTCCGTGTCTTCTGCTTCGTAGTTGGCTGTATCGATATAGTGAACACCTGTTGCCAAACAAGCGTCCATAATGGTTAAATCTTGATATGGTAGTGCTACGTTCAAAACGGCTTCTGGCTTATAGCTTTCAATCAGGGCAATCACTTCTTCTACCTTGTCAGCATCAAGAGCAGCTGTCTCAATCTTTGTACTTGTTTTGCCTTCCAGTTTAGCCTTCAAGTCATCACATTTTGACTTGGTACGACTGGCAATCATAATCTCTGTAAAGGTTTCGCTATCTTGACAAATCTTTGAAATAGCAACTTGGGCAACTCCCCCACATCCAATAACTAGTAAACGACTCATTTTTTTCCTTCCTCTTCTTCTAAAATGTCCTCAACATACTTGGGCAACATAAAGGCCCCCACGTGTAAGTTTGCAGTGTAGTATTCTGTGAAAAGCTGGCGTTTTTTCCAGCCTTCTTTATCAAAATCTTTGACAGGGTGGTATTTTTTCGATGCAAATCCAAACAACCAATAGCCAGCTGGGCTAGTTGGGATATGGGCCTGATAGACCCGACTGATTGGAAAGGCTTGATTAACCTTACGGTGCATGCTTCGGCAAGCCGACTCATCCTCGTCAAAGAAGGGACTCCCATGCTGGTAAATCATGATACCGTCTTCTTTCAAGGCTCTGTAACTGTTGCCGTAAAATTCCTTGGTAAAGAGCCCTTCCGTATGACCAAATGGATCTGTCGCATCGTTGATGATAATATCGTAATCATCTTCGCAGTTTCGCAAAAAGCGTAGCCCATTTTGATAGTAAATGGTAACACGAGGGTCATCAAGTCCCGCAGCAAAGTCTGGAAAATACTCACGACAGACCTCAACCAACATCTCATCTGGTTCCACAATATCGATTTGCTCCAGTTCAGGATAGAGGGTTAATACTTGAGCAACACCACCGTCACCACCCCCAATAACCAAGACTTTCTTGGGATTGGGATGCACAGCCATTGGAACGTGAACAGTCATTTCGTTGTAGACAAAATCATCCGCATCTGAAAACAAGACATGCCCGTTTAAAATCAAAATCTTTCCAAAAGCTGGCGTATCCAAGACTTCGATATCCTGCCATTCACTTTTACCAGCGTAGAGTTGCTTGGCTGTTCTCAAGGATAATTTGACATCTGGAGTATGAACTTCAGAAAACCATAAATCCATCTAGTTCTCCTTTCTCTTAATGACGTTGATGTGATTGACCTCAGGATCTTCCGTCCCTTGGAGGGAGCAACCACGTTCCTTGGCAAATTGGATATAGTCTACAATTTCACGTGTAATGCGTTCACCAGGAGCCAAGATAGGGATTCCTGGAGGATAGCACATGACAAATTCCCCACAGACTTGTCCAACAGACTCATCCAAGGTCAAGCTTTTTCTCTCGGAATAGAAGGCTTCTTGTGGAGACAGCACCAACTCAGGCTGAATATATTCTCCAGCTATTAAGTCTTTTCCATCTCTCGAGTAAAGTCTCTTGATATCAGCCAAAGCACCAACCAAGCGCTCGATGTCTTGGATACGGTCACCAATCGAAATGTAGGCCAGGATATTGCCAATATCACCAAACTCAATCTGAATGTCGTATTCGTCTCGTAGGAGGTCATAAACCTCGATACCTGTTAAGCCAATACCCTGAGTGTAAACTGACAACTTGGTTACATCAAAATCACAGACCGACACACCATCAATTAACTCTTTTGAGTAGGCATAGTAACCACCAATAGCATTGATTTCACGACGAGCGTACTCGGATAGCTCAATGACCTTCTCAAACGACTCTTTACCACGAAGGGCCAAGTTGCGACGTGAAATATCCAAACTAGCCATCAGCAAATAAGAGGCGGATGTTGACTGGGTCAGGTTGATTATCTGACGAACGTATTCAGGATTCATCTGCTCCCCGATTAAAAGAAGCGAACTTTGGGTCAAACTCCCACCAGACTTATGCATAGAAACTGCTGCCATATCAGCACCTGCATCCATAGCAGAAATTGGAAGTTTATTAGTGAAATGCAAATGCGCTCCGTGGGCCTCATCTACCAAAACCATCATGCCAGCTTCATGAGCCATTTTTGTCAATCTCTTTAGGTCTGAACAGATGCCGTAGTAAGTAGGATTGTTAATCAAAATGGCCTTGGCATCTGGATGGTCCTTTATGGCCTGGGCTACTCGATCATTTTCAAGACCTAAAGCGATACCAATTTTAGGATCTACACTCATCTCTATATAGATGGGAATGGCACCACATAGAACCAGCGCATTGATAGCAGATTTGTGGACATTACGTGGCAGAATAATCTTATCTCCAGCCTTGCAGGTTGACAGAATCATAGTCTGCACCGATGAAGTTGTTCCACCAATCATGAGAAAGGCATGGCTAGCTCCAAAAGCATCCGCCGCTAGCTCCTCTGCATCCCGAATAATCGAAATAGGGTGACCAAGATTATCCAAGGGTTTCATCGAATTGACATCAATGCCAACACATTTTTCACCTAACAGTTCGACAAGTTCTGGATTTCCTCGTCCGCGTTTGTGACCTGGTACATCAAAGGGAACAATCCTTTTCTTGCGTAACTTCACCAAGGCCTCATAAATTGGGGCTTGGTTTTGATCTAACTCTTTCAAGACATACTCCTTTCAATATTTTTAGGACCTTATGAAAACTAAGGAACTAAAGGTTGACTCATGAAAAAAGAGCAGGATTTCACCTGCTCTGCAATCTTCTGACGTTTTTATGTTTGTTTCTGTTGAGTATGTCTGTTCCCGATGTTTCCTAACTCTCTAGTAGCAAATATTACGTACTTTATTGATCGTTTCACAAGATGACGTGTGCTTTCACCACACTAAAAATTTATGAATTAGGACACGTGTCCTAACATCAACTTATAAAAGTAGGCTTTTAACCCTATCAATAATGTGGTTTTTCAACCACGCTTCGGCATTCAACCCTGCCTGTCCGTAGGCATTTTTTACTCGGGTTTATATTTGCTAGAAAACATCATCTCATTTTCTAAGCTTTATTACTATATCATGTTTCCAAGAACTTGTAAAGCCTTTTACGAAAAAAATATAAAAAAGTTCGTAAAATATTTGGATTTTATTTGATTTAATACTAATTATTCTCTTGCAAACGATTATAAAGTGAACAAAATGTTTATCGTATTTAATTTAAAATTTTTTATGCTATTCTATACTCTTTACCTTCGGTGTTTGATCTATCAGAGAAGATGTCGACATTTTTATATCATTAAAATCGTGCAACTTTTTTCAGATACTTTTAAAAGATTGATTTCCCTATATTTTTCCTTTATACTGGATAAAAAGGAGATTAGTATGTCAGAAACAAATCACGAAATTGATTCAAACTTTGCAGGGCGTTTAAATATCCTGCGTGCAGGTGTTCTTGGTGCCAACGATGGAATTATTTCCATTGCTGGTGTGGTTATTGGGGTTGCTAGTGCTACGAGCAATATCTGGATTATCTTTTTATCAGGTTTTGCGGCTATCTTAGCTGGTGCCTTTTCAATGGCTGGTGGAGAATATGTGTCCGTTTCAACTCAAAAAGATACTGAGGAAGCGGCCGTTGCGCGTGAGCAACTCTTGCTAGACCAAGATATAGAGTTAGCCAAAAAGTCCCTCTATGCTGCTTATATCCAAAATGATGAGTGTGAAACATCAGCCCAACTTCTCACCAACAAAGCCTTTTTAAATAATCCGCTCAAGGCTTTGGTAGAGGAAAAATATGGGATTGAGTATGAAGAATTTACCAATCCTTGGCATGCTGCTATCTCTAGCTTTATTTCTTTTTTCCTTGGTAGCTTACCACCAATGCTTTCAATTACCATTTTCCCAAGTGAATACCGCATCCCTGCTACTGTCCTTATCGTCGGTGTGGCCCTTCTTCTCACTGGTTACACTAGTGCCAAACTTGGAAAAGCCCCAACCAAAACAGCTATGATTCGAAACCTCACTATTGGTCTCTTGACTATGGGAGTTACCTTCTTGCTCGGACAACTTTTCAGCATTTAATACTTTTCGAAAATCTCTTCAAACCACGTCAGCTTCGCCTTGCCGTAGATATGTTACTGACTTCGTCNNGCTAGCTTCCTAGTTTGCTTTTTGATTTTCATTGAGTATAAAATACAAGAAATACCTCGATTTTGAAGTCGAGGTATTCTTTTTTACATTTGCACAATCTTGCGATAGCTTCTTGAAGTAATCATGAAAATCAGCACATAGGCGATGAGGAAGACAGCGCAGATAGACAAAGTCACTGTCAACATCATAGTCGCATCCAGTACACCTATCACTTTAAGAATCAGGCTAAGCATATGGTAGGCAAAGGCGAGATGTATGAAGGCAAAGAGCAAAGGAAGGAAGAAAACAGTTAAAACCTGTTTGTTGATGGTTTGCTTGATTTGCTTTTGATCTAAACCGACTTTCTGCAAGATAATAAAGCGTTCACGGTCTTCATAGCCTTCAGAAATTTGTTTGTAGTAGATGACCAGAACGGTTCCGACCATAAAGATAATGGATAGGAAAATACCGATAAAGAAGACACCACCAAAGAGGGCACTCATTTGAGCACTAGCATCTGCTAGATTGCTTCCATACACATAGCTACCTTCAGTGTTTAATTGAGCATTAAATTGATCGAGGTATTTATCATACTCGTCAGCGACCTTGAGTTGTTCTTCTTCGCTGGCATTTACATTCATACCACCGTACAGCTGATTATAGATAGCCGAATCTGGGAATTGGTCTAAAAAGGCTTGTAAATCTGGAACAACAAGGTAATTGTAATCAGTAGTAAAAATATTAAACTGATTTGGAACATGGTTCACAATAAAATCTGTATTAAATTCTTCTTTGACAGAAAATTGATGGTTATTTAGAGTTAGAGCTTTCTGTCCTTTCAGTCCGTCATTTTTGGCAAAAAGACCGACCTCATTCCCTGATAGAGACAGTTTTTGACCAGTCATATTTTCATAATCTTTTTGGTCAAATACCATGAAAACTGTTTTTGGTTGGACACGATTTTGTCCTTTTTCAAAAATAGTTAACTTGGTTCCTTCTTGATTTGCAATACCAAAGTTACTGTAACGAAGCACTTCTTTCTCTTTGACACTATAACCTTTGTCACTTGCAAACTGGCTCAAGAGTTTGTCCAAGTCTTCTTTTTCAACGTTTTGTCCAGTAATTCCAAAGTCATGCGGATTCATCACTTTTTTAAAGGATTCTGAGGCATTGAAAATGCTTGTCGCTGCAGACATGGTAACCAAGACCATTGTTGACAAAATAGCGATTGTTGCTAATCCAACTGCATTTTTCTTCATACGGAAAATCAAGTTGGAAACAGAGATAAGATTATTTGGTTGGTAATAGTATTTCTTGTTTTTCTTTAAGATTTGAAGGAAAACGGTAATTCCTGCATTAAACAAGAGATAGGTACCAAAGATAACCAGCAAAACAGCTAAGAAGAAGGTGGTTAAGGCTGTAAGGGGATCTTTTACTGTAAGGGCAAGATAATAGCCAATCCCTAAACTAATCGAACCAAGAATAGTTTGGAGAGGAAGGAAACGACCTTTTTTCTCTCCACTTGCTTTCTCACGAGAGAGCTGGAGGGCATTCATACGGGCGATTCGAAGGGCATTCAGGAACATGAGGCCTAGGAAAATCAATCCAAAGACAACAAGTACTGCAATGACAACATTCATTTGGAAGGTAGCGACCAGCTCAACCTTCAATTTCATCAGTTTGAGCAGGAAAGCGAAAATTAACTTGTCAAACAAGGCTCCAATACCGATACCCGCTCCAACAGTTAGAATCCCAAATAGCACTAACTCCTTAAAGGTCATACTGATAAGATGACGCTTCTCCAAGCCCAACATGCCATAAATTCCCAGTTCCTTGGAACGGTTCTTCATGACAAAACTATTGGCATAGAGGACGATAATGGCTGACGCAAGGGTGACGACAAACATACCAAATCCAAGTGTAGCCTGAATGGTTGTTCCTCCACGGATTTCAGCAATCTTGGGATTGAAAGTTAGAGAGTAAAAGAGATAGGTGACAGTGACTGCCAAGAGAACAGCCAGCGCAAAAGGATAATAGAGTTTGCGGTTTTTAATCAAGTTCGATACCGCTAACTTATTGGTTAATCGAAACATACTAATTCACCTCGCTTGCCATGACAGTCAAGGTATCAGAGATTTCTTGGAACATCTGACGTTCTGTCTTCTCTCCACGGTAGATTTGGTTGTAAAGAATGCCGTCTTTGATAAAGAGTACACGTTTAGCTCTGCTAGCTGCTGCTGTGGAGTGGGTTACCATGAGAATAGTTTGGCCGCGCTCATTGATTTCATCAAAAACATCAAGTAAGGCTGCAGATGACTTGGAATCAAGGGCTCCTGTTGGCTCGTCCGCAAGGAGAATTTCAGGTTCAGTGATGATGGCGCGTGCTACTGCTACACGCTGTTTTTGCCCACCTGAAATCTCGTAAGGGTACTTCTCTTGCAATTGGTTGATACCTAGATTCTCAGCTGTCACCACCAATTTCTTCATCATCTCCGTAATGGGTCTTCTTGACAAGACAAGGGGAAGCAAGATATTATCTTTTACAGAGAGAGTATCTAACAAATTAAAGTCTTGGAAGACAAATCCCAGCTTTTCACGACGGAAGCTAGAAGCCTGTGAATTTTTAATGGTTGCGGTGTCTGTTCCATTCAGGTAAACTTGTCCACGACTTGGTTTATCCAGCATAGCTAGGATATTGAGAAGAGTGGATTTACCAGAACCGGACTCACCCATGATGGCAACGTAGTCACCCTTTTCGACGGTAAAGTGAATATCCTTGAGGGCCTCTACTTGGTTGCCCTGAAAACGAGTTTTGTAAATTTTTTGAACGTGTTTTACATCTAAAAGTGTCATGAGAATCTCCTTTCTTAATATCCCATCAAATGAAATGTCGCTTGCATCATAGCGCATCCTAGCTGAACGCGCTCGATATCTTTGTGGCTTGGTTTTCTTGTTTTCTTATGTAAGATTTGTTTCATGATGTTACTCCTTTGTTCTTTATGAGTATAGTTTACATCAAAAAAAGACCGCTTGCCATAACATAACCTTACAAAAGAGACTTTAATCTTACATTTTTGTAAGATTGGGGGAAATGTAGGCAAAATTACTTAGAAAATGATTTGATTTCCTATTTTTAAAATTGTAAAATATAAGTGTGAAAAGGCTTACTTTGGAAAGGAGGAAGCGGGAACTAACATTTGAGTAAGCTTACCTAGATAACATACCATTAAATTTAACACTTGCAAGTTGTTCAACCTATAAGGAAAGAAGGGGCGCTTTAATGAAACATAAAGAACATATACTCATCGGACTTCTCTATCTCCTCTCTCTCCTCTCTCCATTCATCGGTCAGTTCTTAGTTGAAAAAACATACTTTATCGGTACAGAATTTACAGCTACTGCTTATGCTATTTGCTGGCTATCAGTTGTTATCAGCATCCACCATTTTTCAAAAAATGTATTGTCTCAGCAACAAAAATAGATTAGAAACATGAGTTCAAAAACATGCTTTTAGTTTGTAGATGAAGCTGGCGAAATATTATTAAAAGTAAAAAAGCTTTAAATCAAGCAGTTTAGACTATTGATTTAAAGCTTTTTGCTTATTCCAAATCTTCTGTAAAACCTCACCAAAACCATCCATCATTTTCTTCAATGGCTTGAGCTTCTTTGCGTTTGCGTGGGCCTGTTCCATACATTTCTGCTTCAATTTCTTCCTTAGTAGGCATGACAGAAGCTAGGATGATATAGATAATCACGCCAAGTCCAAAGTTTGCAACTGTAAAAATGGCAAACAGAAAACGTACAAGGGTTACATCAAAGTTCCACTTGTCTGACAGACCTGCCAAAACTCCTGAAATCATGCGATTTCGTCTCATTTTATAAAATTTACTGTTCATGATTTTCCTCTTTCTGCTAGGTTAGACATAGTATATCATGGGTAGGCTCGGCTTTCATCAGTCCTCAGGCTGATTTATTAGTAGCAATTTACCTCGACAAAGTCCACAGCGATAGCGTTTGGTATCAATCTTTCGCTTGCGCTGATAACTTTGCTGGCAGGATTGACAACGATAGAGCTTAATTGGTTTGGAGTTGCTATTTGGCAAGGTTGGTACAAAGCGTAATCCATCCACTGCTTTCAACAGTTCCTTAAAATCCCGATTCTTGTGTTGATAGCCCTTCCCTTGAAAATAGAGGTGATAATGACAGAGTTCATGTCGGACAATTTTCCTAAAAACGTCTAAACCCAGTTCCTGATAAACCTTGGGATTAAAATCCAAATGCCCATCTTTTGGGAAAAATCGCCCACCTGTCGAACGTAGACGAGAATTCCACTGAGCTTGATGGATAAAAGGTCTGCCGAAGTCTTCTAGTGAAACCTGCTTGACGTAATCAGTCAGTTTCATTTGGAGCTAGAAGCGACAGATTGACTTTTTCACGTTCAGTATCGATTTTCTTAACCCAAACCGTTACCAAATCACCAACGGATACCACTTGGCTAGGGTGTTTTATAAACTTGCGACTCATGTGGGAAATATGGATCAAACCGTCCTCATGAATCCCAATGTCAACAAAGGCACCAAAGTCAACTACATTACGCACCACTCCTTCTAGCTTCTGACCAACCACTAAGTCTTTGATATCTAGGACATCTTGGCGGAGAACTGGAGCATCAAAGGAATCACGGAAATCTCGACCTGGTTTGAGAAGGTCAGCAATGATATCTTTAAGGGTTTCTGGACCAAGGTCTAGCTCTTGCGCCATTTCCTTGACTGAAAGCGACTTGAGTTTACTTTGGGCTTCTTCATTCAGGTCCGTGATATCCAATCGTTTGAAGAGCTCCTTAACAGCAGCGTAATTTTCTGGGTGTACTCCTGTATTATCAAGGATATTGCTACTTTCTGGTATTCGAAGGAAACCAGCTGCCTGTTCAAAAGCCTTGGCCCCCAGACGAGGGACTTTCTTGATTTGGGCGCGCGAAGTAATTTTTCCTTCTTCCTCACGGTATTTGACGATATTTTCAGAAATGGTTTTATTGAGTCCAGCTACGTGTGAAAGAAGAGCAGGACTGGCTGTATTGATGTTGACACCGACTTGGTTAACAACCGTATCCACGACAAAATCCAGACTTTCAGACAACTTCTTCTGGCTGACATCGTGCTGGTACTGACCGACACCGATTGACTTGGGATCAATTTTGACCAATTCAGCAAGGGGATCTTGCAAACGACGGGCGATAGAAATAGCAGAGCGTTTTTCAACAGTCAAGTCTGGAAATTCCTGACGAGCAAGTTCGCTGGCAGAATAGACAGAAGCACCACTTTCGTTAACAATGACATAGCTGACTTCAGAAAAATCTTTAAGAACTTCCGCCACAAAGGCTTCACTTTCACGACTAGCAGTACCATTTCCGATAGCAATAATTTCTACGCCGTATTGACCAATCAAATCTGCCAAATCTTTCTTGGCTTCTTCGATTTGATGAGTTGATGCTGGTTTGACAGGATAAATGACCTGAGTTGTCAGCATTTTTCCTGTTGCATCCACGACAGCTAGCTTGGCACCTGTACGAAAGGCAGGGTCAAATCCTAGAACCACGCGCCCTTTCAACGGAGCAACCAAGAGGAGATTGCGCAGATTGTCAGAAAAGAGTTGGATAGCTCCTTCTTCTGCCTTTTCAGTTAGTTCTGTCCGAATACGGCGCTCGATAGCAGGCAAGACTTTTTTCTTAACTGACTGATGAACAACTTCATCAATATAGGTATTCTTCACCTTGAAACGAGCAGCAAAGAAGGCAAGGATACGGTCCGTCGCATGTTCAAAACCGACCTTCAAGATACCTAGCTTTTCCCCACGATTGAGGGCTAAGGTACGATAACCTTGCATATTTCCAACCGTCTCTGAAAAATCATAATAAATCTGAAAAACCTGCTTTTCATCAAGACTTTCATCCTTGACTTGGGAAGTGAGTTTAGAGTGTCTCAACACCTCCTGATAAGTCATGGAGCGCAAAGTCACATCTTCCGATAAGGCTTCGACCAAGATATCAACTGCACCAGCCAAGGCTTCCTTACCAGTCGCAAATCCTTCACAGACAAACTTTTCAGCCTCTTTTTCTAAATCAGCTACATTCTGCAAAATAAAGCGAGCAAGAGGGAAGAGTCCGGCTTCACGGGCAATGGTTGCCTTGGTTCGACGTTTTTCCTTGTATGGAAGATAGAGTTCTTCTACATCAGCTAGTTTTTCGGCAGCTAAGATAGCTTCTTCCAACTCCTTGGTCAGCTTGCCTTGCTCTTGAATCTTAGCCAAGACAGCTTCCTTACGGTCGTTGAGATTTGTCAGACTTTTATCCAAGTCGATAATGGCCTTAATTGCCACCTCATCCAGACTACCAGTCATGTCCTTGCGATAACGTGCGATAAAGGGAATAGTCGCCCCTTCAGCTATCAAACTTAGAACAGTATCAATTTGCTTTAACGTCACTCCCAAATCTTGGGAAATTTTTTCATATTTTTTATCCATGAATCTATTATACCACAAGCTGGAAGGCTTGCTCCAATCCTTTTCATACTCAATGAAAATCAAAAAGCAAACTAGGAAGCTAGCCGCAGGCTGCTCAAAATACTGTTTTGAGGTTGTAGATAAGACTGACGAAGCCAGTCACATATATACGGCAAGGCGAAGCTGACGTGGTTTGAAAAGATTTTCGAAGAGTATCAACTATCGAAAACAAATTAAAAAACTCCCTTTTCCTCAAAATAATAGTATAATAGAGGTAGAATTTAGAATCGAGGTACACCTATGGCTGTAAAATTTACAAAACGAGACGACTTGGACAAGATGTTTGAAGAGTTTGCTAAACTCCCAGATTTGAAGCAAGTTACTTTCCCTGATGACAAAGAGAAAAAAGCCAAAACAGAAAAGAAAAACTAGATGACTACTTTCCAACAACTCCCATCTAGTGTACTTCAAACTGGAGCTATTTTTCTCTCTATAATTATTGAAGCACTCCCTTTCGTTCTGATAGGAAGTATTGTCTCTGGGCTGATTGAGGTTTATATCACACCTGACAAGGTTTATCATTTTCTCCCTCGAAATCGTTGGGGGAGAATCTTTTTTGGCACCTTCGTTGGTATACTTTTCCCTTCTTGCGAATGTGGAATCGTCCCCATCATCAATCGTTTTCTGGAAAAGAAGGTTCCTAGTTACACGGCCGTTCCTTTTCTTGTAACAGCACCTGTTATCAATCCCATTGTTCTCTTTGCGACCTATTCTGCCTTTGGCAACTCCTTCCATATCGCCCTGTTACGAGCTCTGGGTTCCATCGTTGTGGCTGTAATACTAGGGATTTTTCTAGGATTTTTCTGGCAAGAACCGATTCAAAAAGAAAATCGTCTGGCTTGTCATGAGCATGATTTTACTCACTTAAGCCCTGCAAAAAAGGTTTTTCAGGTCTTTGTGCAAGCCATTGATGAATTTTTTGATACGGGACGTTATTTGGTATTTGGCTGTCTCTTTGCCTCTGTTATACAGGTCTATGTTCCGACACGGATTCTGACCTCTATCAGTGCGACTCCTCTTTTTGCCATCCTGCTCTTGATGCTTTTGGCCTTTCTTCTTTCGCTCTGTAGTGAGGCGGATGCCTTTATCGGTGCTTCTCTTCTCTCGAGTTTCGGATTGGCACCAGTTATGGCCTTTCTGGTGATTGGCCCAATGCTGGATATCAAAAATATTCTCATGATGAAAAATTACTTGAAAGCACGATTTATCAGTCACTTCATAACGATTGTAACTCTTGTCGTCTTAGTCTATTCTCTCTTGATTGGAGTCATCCTATGATTCGATTTTTAGTTTTAGCTGGCTATTTTGAACTGACTATTTACCTCCATTTGTCGGGCAAATTAAACCAGTACATCAACATGCACTATTCCTATCTGGCCTATATCTCCATGGTACTTTCCTTTATTTTGGCAATTGTTCAACTGTATATCTGGATGAAGCAAGTCAAAACCCACAGTCATCTGAACAGCCGATTGGCCAAGATGACGAGTATTTCTCTTCTGGCTATTCCACTTGTCATCGGCTTAACTTTCCCAACTGTTAGCTTGGATTCTCAGACTGTTTCTGCTAAAGGTTATCATTTCCCCCTATCGGAAGGAACGGATCTGGCCATTCAGACAAGCGAAGGGACAACAAGTCAATATTTGAAACCAGATACCAGTTCTTATTTTTCAAAATCAGCCTATGAAAAGGAAATGCGAACGGCGGCGGATAAATACTTATCCCAAGATAGTATTCAGATCACTAATGAAAACTATATGGAGGTCATGGAGGCTATCTACGACTATCCAGATGAGTTTGAGGGCAAGACAATCCAGTTTACAGGCTTTGTCTACAATGACCCCAGTCATGCCAATAGCCAATTTCTGTTCCGCTTCGGCATTATCCACTGTATCGCGGATTCAGGTGTCTATGGCTTACTGACCAAGGGAAATACCCGTCAATATGAAAATAATACTTGGATAACAGCCAAGGGAAAACTGGTCAATCACTACCATAAAGAACTCAAACAAAACCTTCCAACCTTGGAAATCGAAAGCTTTACCAAAGTCGATAAACCAGAAAATCCCTATGTTTATCGAGCTTTTTAAAAAGCAAACCAAGTTCATAAAAAACTCTAAGCAGGAAGAGCCTGCTAACTCGTGACAGAAAAAGAAGTTTAGCCTATAATGAAGACGAACAATACCAATCCGTGGTGTTTAATAGGGCTTTTCCTAGCCTGTTTAAAAAACTGGATGAACAAGAGTCATGAGAAAACTCGAATATGCTTGGAGCATGAAAACATATTACTAGTAGCCTCTTGTTCTATTGTTCAAATAGTTAACAGGAGGTTTTTATAATGGAAGCTATGATCGAAACGTGTTGTGGTATTGATGTCCATCCAAAATCCATTGTTTGTTGTATTCTAGATGGTTCACTAGATAGCAATAAACCAAAGAAAATTCAGAAGAAATTTGGAACAACTACTGTAGCTCTTCACAATGCTTTAGATTGGATGGTATAGATGCTTAGTTTTAAACAAGCATCTATAATAAAGCTATGGCATATAGTACAGATTTTAAACAAGGAGTATTAGATTACATCAAAGAGGACACAGCCATATCGAGGCGGTCAAAGTTTTTGATGTTGGCGTCAGAACTTTCTTCACGTGGGAAAAGAAAGACGTGAACAAGGACACTTAGAGCGGAAAAAGTGAGTCGTCAAAAAGCGGGAAATCCCTTTAGAGGAGTTGAAAGTCTTTGTAAAGGCTCATCCAGACGCTTTTTAACGGGAAATTGCGGCACATTTTGATTGTGCTGTTCCTTCAGTATGGACAGCTTTAAAGCAATTCATATCACTTTAAAAAAAAAGACAACTAGCTCTAAGGAACAAGATCCAGAGAAAGTCGCTGAGTTTCTTGATATTTTGGATAACCTAAAAGATTTACCAGTCGTATATATTGACGAAACGGGAAACGACCGCTAGCTCTATCGTCCTTATGCACGGGCTCCTAGAAGGGAGAAAGTCTATAACAAGATTAGCGGACGGCGTTTTGAGCTGACTTCAATTGTTGCAGGACAAGTAGACGGAGAGTTTATAGCTCTTATGATTTACAAGGAAAGTATGACGAGGGATTTCTTTGTGGAGTGGTTCAAAACGCAGCTCTTGCCTGCTTTGAAGACACCTCACGTCATTGTCATGGACAATGCTAGTTTTCATCCCAAGCATATCTTGGATGAACTTTACATTAAAGATAAACACTTTTTCTTACCTCTACCAGCTTATTCACCAGATTTGAATCCTATTGAGCAAGCTTGGGCTATCTTGAAAAAGAAAGTGACGGATTTATTAAGGAAAGTCCCAAATATTTTTGAATATTTGAAGTGCTTTTTTAAAACTAAATGACTATAATACGAGGGATTTGATGATTTTTCTTGACGATAGAAGACTCAACGACCATCATTTTAGAGCATATATTTATAGTGGATTGAACATAGAATAGTATACCCATAATTCTAAAACCTGTATAGAAATTAATTTGAATTCACTAATCTTTTTGTTCACATCTTATTTCAATTCACTATATAACTCAATTTCATAATAAAAACACCTCAAAAGTTAGATTTTCTAGCTCTAACTTTTGAGGTGCAGCCCATTTATGTATGATAGTCTTTTGGTTATTATTTCATCTATCTTTGTTAAAAGAAAGAATACTTATTATGAATTTGGGTCATCAAGACTACGGCCATGTAAGCCTTTTTCACGTTGGGCTTGGCGTAGTTTTTCTGGTGTAACATCGTTCCCTTCTTCGTCCACAATTTTGATCCCTTCAATATGGTGACGAACCGTGCGACGATAACCTTCGATGTACTCCTCACGTAGTTTGGCTTGTTCCACTTTTTCTTCTGGGGTCAAGCCTTCTGTTTTTTTCTTTTTGGCAAGCTCGTTGATACGATCAATTTTTTTAGGATCCATGTTTCTCTCCTTTATGATAAGATTTAATCCGTTTAACAGATTTTATTTGGTATTGATTTGGTTAAAACGTGCAAGTTTAGCTGCTTTCTTGGTTAATTGCGACAAGATTGCCAAACGATTTTGACGGACTGCTTCATTTTCAGCCATAACCATGGTATTCTCAAAGAAGGCATCAATGACTGTACTAAGCGCAAAGAGCTGTTTCAATTGCTGACTGGCAGTCCCTGACAAAACGAGTGATTCTACTGCTTCTGCCAAGGCTTTCTCTTCTTCATTCTCAAAGAGAGCTGAATCAACTGTAGCAATTCCTTTTGCCTTCTCAGCCAAGTTAAAGGCACGAGAAAGTGATTCAACAGATGGTTTGAAATCTTCTTCCTTACTTGCTTCTACAAGAGCACTTGCTGCTTCCAACATATCTGCCACAACAAAGTTCGAACTTGCAAGTACTGCTTCCTTGGTATCTTTTGGAGTAGAACCCATCATCTTATCAACACGAGCCTTGATAAAGTCCATAACCTCTGTCTTATTTTCATAAGTCAAGCTGTCAAATTTCAAAGCATAAAGGCTATCAATCAGCTCGTCCATAGCAATGTGCCAACCAAAAGCATCCAAGATACGAACTACACCTTGAGTTGCACGACGAAGAGCATAAGGGTCATTAGACCCTGATGGAATCAAACCTACTGAGAAGAAGCTCAAAATCGTATCCAATTTGTCTGCAATGGCAAGCACTGCGCCGACCTTGCTCTCTGGAAGTTCTCCTTCAGCTGAAGTAGGCATGTAGTGTTCACGAATAGCAGCTGCCACCGCTGGAGTTTCACCAGCAAGAAGGGCATATTTCTCACCCATAATTCCTTGGAGTTCGTCAAACTCACCAACCATACCTGTTAACAAGTCAAACTTGTAAATGGCTGCTGCACGGGCTAGGTCAATCGTTTCATCCGCTGACAAGCCTGCTTTTTCTGCCAAGAGAATAGCAATCTGACCAGTACGAATCATGTGTTCACGAAGGGAACCAATTTTCTCATGGAAAGTCACATTGTTTAATTTTTCAACAAGATCTGAAATCACCAATTTTTGGTCTTCACGCCAGAAGAATTCACCGTCTTCTAAGCGAGCGACCAAGACTTTTTCATTACCTTTGATGACATTTTCCAAATGCTCTGCGTTTCCATTACGAACAGAAATGAAGTTTGGCAAGAGTTTACCGTCTTGATCACGGACAACAAAGTACCGTTGGTGTTCTTTCATCGAAGTCACCAAAACTTCTTCTGGAACTTCAAGGTATTTGGCATCAAAGCTTCCCATAAAGGCAGTTGGGTATTCAACCAAGTTCAAGACTTCATTAAGCAAATCCGCATCAATTTCGATATGTACACCATGCTCAGCTTCGATTGCTTTGATTTGATCAACAATCATTTGCTCACGTTCACGTGGATCTGCAATTACATACTGTGCACGAAGGTCTTCTTCATAGCTCAATGCTGACTGAATCTTAGTTTCTTGTCCCAAGAAACGATGGCCACGGCTCACACGCCCTCCCTTAATATCAAGGAAATCCAAATCAAACTCTTCTTCATCTAAAAGAACAGTTAAAGTGTGAACAGGGCGGATGTATTCAAAGGTGTTGTTAGCCCAGTGCATGCTGACAGGGAAAGTCAATGACTTCAAGACATCTACAACACCAGGAACAATTGCTTCAACTGCTTGACCAACTTCTTCCTTAGTGACATAGACATATTCTTCCCCCTTAATTTCACGGAATTCGATATCTTCAACAGTCAATCCTTTTCCACGAACAAATCCTTGAGCTGCTTTGGTGAAGTTTCCATCGCTATCCAAGGCAATTTTCTTTGCTGGCCCCTTAAAATCTTCCGTCAAATCAGACTGTTTGTATGCAAGACCAGTTACACGAACAGCCAAACGACGTGGTGTTGAGAAGGTCTGAATAGCTTCAAAAGACAAGCGGTTTTCCTTGAGGAAGGCTGCCATTTTTTCGCCTAGTTGTTTTTCACTTGGTGTGACAACATAGGCTGGTAATTCTTCAAGACCGAGTTCTACTAATAAGTTTTTTGTCATGTTTTTTCTCCGAAAAGTATCTTTTTATTTTCCAGTTTGCCTTATGTGATTGGCACGCAAGCAACCAACTTCGTTGTTTCATTGCTAAAACTGGAGCCAAAAGTCTCCAATTTTGCCTAGTATCCTTAGCTTCACTAAGGATACCTTCATCACTGCGGCAACTGGTTCAGGGCTCACTCTGTTCGCCCATTTTCGTAATTTGTCACTCTCTCTATTCTGCTTCTTCTGCTAAGAGTTTAGCTCGTGTTGCTTCATCTAAAAGTGGGTAGCCTAGGCGTTTGCGTTCTGCGACAAAGGTTTTAGCTACGACACGGGCCAAGTTACGGATACGAGCGATATAGCCTGCGCGCTCTGTTACAGATACGGCACCACGCGCATCAAGCAGGTTAAAGGTGTGTGAACATTTGAGAACATAGTCATAGGCAGGGTGCACCAATCCTTCTTCCAAGGCGCGACCAGCTTCTTTTTCAAACTTATCAAAGTTTTCCAGCAACATTTCTTGGTCAGAAATTTCAAATGAATATTTTGAGTGCTCATACTCAGGCTGGATAAAGATTTCTCCGTATTTTACACCATCAGCCCACTCGATATCATAGACAGAGTCTACTTCTTGAATATAAGAGGCCAAGCGCTCCAAACCATAGGTAACTTCCGCAGTCACAGGGCCAGTTGCCAATCCACCGACTTGTTGGAAATAAGTAAACTGAGTGATTTCCATTCCGTCAAGCCAAACTTCCCAACCAAGACCAGCTGAACCAGTTGATGGGTTTTCCCAGTTGTCCTCAACAAAACGGATATCGTGCTCCAAAGGATTGATTCCCAATTTTTCCAAAGACTCAAGGTACAGTTCTTGGATGTTTGATGGAGATGGCTTCATGACCACCTGGAATTGGTGGTGTTGGTAAAGACGGTTAGGGTTTTCCCCGTAACGACCGTCAGCAGGACGACGTGATGGCTCTACATAAGCCGCATTCCATGGCTCAGGTCCGATAGCACGAAGGAAAGTGTAAGGACTCATTGTCCCCGCACCTTTTTCATTATCATAAGCCTGCATAAGCATACAACCTTGGTCATTCCAAAATTGTTGCAAAGTCAAAATAATTTCTTGAAATGTTAATTTCTTAGACATTGAATACTCCTTAATAAAAAATGATTTCTTGCGACACGAGTCTGCCTCGTCGATTATACGAGGCAAGACGAGTTAGTACTGCGTCTAGCTCAGGCACTCTAGTGCTGAGCGTGGGGCAGTCCGACTGAAGGAGGTTTCTGCCACTGACGCAGTGGAAAGTCAATTTTTTAGACATTGTTTACTCCTTTTTATATAAATTACTTGCGACACGAGTCTGCCTCGTCGATCATACGAGGCAAGACGAGTTAGTACTGCGTCTAGCTCAGGCACTCTAGTGCTGAGTGTGGGGTATCCCGACTGTAAGGAGGTCTCTGCCACTGAAGCAGTGAAATGTTAATTTCTTAGACATTGTTTACTCCTTTAGTTTTTATATTTCTTTTTCAATTAATTTCTGCTGAACAAACCAATTTAACAAGGGAAGAGTTTTATCTGTATTTGCCCATAAATGATAAGAATCGAAGACCGCTTGTATACTACCTAGATTTTCTACCAACTTATCTATTGTCAAAAAACTACGCCAGTATTCGTAAAAAATACTTGAATAGTTCTTATCATAGGTCGAAGAACCAAAATCATTCAATGAATGCCAACCATACTTCTTCTGAAAAAGTTCTACAAGAGATTGATTACAAATTTTTTCCGCCTGAAATTCCTCTTCTGTCAAGAAATACTTGCGACTAATATATTCAACCATCCCCTCTTCGAACCATATATAAGAGTCGTAACCATCAAAATCATCTAAAAAATGTTCCGACCAATGAGCTAACTCATGTCCTACAATCTGTAAGAGGAAATTTTCAGATAAAGAATGATAGTGACTTTCTATTGCTTGAGTTTGCTCAGAACACTCGTAGTCCATCAACTGATACAAATACAACTCTTTCCAAACAGCTAAATCAGGCGTCATAACCATTCGTCTATTATTTGTATAGGCTGGAACAGCGCTTTCCCTAATAATCTGTGTAGCAGCATTAAAACTTGACCAAATAACGGCTTGCGGTAAATCACAGACTGCAAGTTCATTCTTTAAAAAAGATTGATAATCTTTCAACTTTTCAGTATTTCTTACTACAAAATCACGAAATGCAGCTAGTTGACTATCGTCTTTTACAAGATAAAGGTTTTCCACGTCTCTCCTTTCTTTCACACAATAGACTGAATAAGCAAAAGAACCACATCCGACAATCCTAGGTTGATTTAACCTAGGGGCGTCAGAAACGCGGTTCCACCCTAATTTATTACTTCATTGTTTTTGAAAATACTACAGAAAGCGCCAGCTCTTGATTTTGTTCTACTTGGCTCCCACTATCCCAAGCTCGCTTGAAGAACGCCATAAGACTTTCTTTCCTGCTGACTATTATATCAAAAATTAGAATAATGTACAATTCTTTTTATGATTTTCTAAAAATCCACATCATCAACTCGTGGAGCACCAGATTGAACAGCAATCGTTTTTAAGGTTTCATGTTCCTCATGGCTCAATTCAATTCCAAAGCAATCAAGATTAGCCTGAATACGAGAGGCTGTGACAGATTTTGGAAGTGGTAGAAATCCTTCTGCCAAGCTCCATGCCAAGGCTATCTGAGCAACCGATTTTCCGTGATTTGCTGCGATTTCTTGCACTTGCTTGCTATCAAACAGTTCTCCCTGACCAAAAGGGCCCCAAGCTTCCAATAAAATTCCTTTTTCTCGACAGTAAGCTACGACTTCCTCTTGATAGACACCTGGCGCCAAGCGAACCTGATTGACCGCCGGAAGAATTTTTGCTGTTTCAAGCAAGGCATCCAAATGATGGGGAAGAAAATTACTAACGCCGATAGCACGGATTTTCCCTTCTTGATAGAGGTCTTCCATCGCTCTCCAGACCTCAGCATTTCGGATTTTCCATTGGTCATTTTCTCTGAGCAGTTTTGGATTTGGCCAATGAATCAAATACAGATCCAAATAATCCAAGCCCAACTTCGCTAAAGACTCTGCAAAAGCCTGACGAGCTTGCTCATAGGTTTGCTGACTATTCCAAAGCTTGGTAGTTACGAACAATTCCTCTCGTGGAACTCCACTATCTTGAATGGCACGACCAACACTTTCTTCATTTTTATAAATAGCTGCCGTATCGATATGCCTATAGCCTGCCTTTAAAGCCTCTAGGACAGCTTGATAGGCAATCTCTCCATTTTCAGCTTTCCAGGTTCCAAATCCCAGAACTGGAATTTCTACTCCATTATTTAATTGATAGGTATTCATATGCTTCTCCTTCTATTTTATACTCTTCGAAAATCTCTTCAAACCACGTCAACGTCGCCTTGCCGTAGATATGGTTACTAACTTCGTCAGTTCTATCTGCAACCTCAAAACACTGTTTTGAGCAACCTGCAGCTAGTTTCCTAGTTTGCTCTTTGATTTTCATTGAGTATTATTCATCAATTATAGCATAAAACATTTTTTAAGTAGTACTATCTTTTGTAAAAAATAAGTCTATCACATATCTGACAGACCTATTTTTTATTGCTTATTCATCACGACTATAATACAGCTCATGAGGTTTTAGGCGAGTATTGAGCATCTCTGGTATGGTCACAAAGGTATAACCCTGATTTTTCAAATATTCAATGACCTTCGGCAAGGCATTGACTGTCGGACTGTGAATATCATGCATCAGAACGATAGAGCCATTAGCTACTTGATGCTGAATTTCCGTCAAAATAGCCGCTTCATTTTTACTCTTCCAGTCCAGACTATCCACATCCCACATGATAAAGCTCAAATCCAAGCTATTGCGAATATCATCTGTAATGGCTCCATAAGGCGGGCGCATGAGTTTTGAACTAGAACCCAGCACTTTAGTTAGCACATCCTCAGTATCAGTAATCTGTTTTTTAGCTTCATCAAGAGAGAGTTGCGAGAGAATCGGATGGCTCCAACTATGGTTTCCAACAACATGACCTTCAGATTTTATCCTCTTCACCAAGTCCTCATTCCCAGAAACATTTTTCCCAAGCACAAAGAAAGTGGCTTTAACACCATATTTAGCTAGAGTCTCTAATGCCTGCGGGGTCGTTGCTGGATTTGGACCATCATCAAAGGTTAGAGCGACAACTTTTTGATGTTTCTTATCAAAGTAAGACTGGTACAAGGCTGCGTCTTTTTCAAGTAAGTACGAAGATTGGATAACATCAAAGAAAGCAGATACTGGCAAGGCTATCTCTTCTAAATTTTCAACCGCAGGACTTGGATAAAGGATAATCTGACTATCCTTGTAATCAAAATTCCATGCAGATAAGTCTTGGTCAGAGAAACCTTTAACAATCTGGTCACTCTGGTCTTGATCTAATTTCTTATCCTGTAAGAAAGAGGTCAACTCTTTTATCAGCTGTTCCTTAGCCTTACTAGCATCTGAAAACAGTTGGTCAAGTGTAAAAGGTTGCCCATCTTCTGTTAAGTGAACCTTTCCTAGACTGGTCTTTTCTGTCTCTTCAACCTTAAAATCAACTAAATCATAGATTTGTTTGGTTACATTACGATTGACGACTCCCTTTAAACCTGACTCTTCTTGCTCTGTATAGTAGAAAACAAGAGTGTCCTTACTTTCTAGCTTGTCCTTAATGTCTTTATTTATCAGCTCCTTAGCAGACGAAATCACTTGTTCCCCTTGGAGAGGATAATAGGCAATCACTTCGGTTTGTCCCTTACGAAAATGCTCCCTCTGATTTCCCTCACTCAATTGATCGTCTTTCTCTTTTTTGAGCGATTCAATCTTTTGATCAAAACTTTTTTGCTGATACATTTTAAAAGCAATAAACCCGCCTAATAGGCAAATAGAAATTGCTAAAATACCAATCAAAGCCAATAATACATGTCTCTTTTTCCCGTGTCTGCCACGTCCCAGTCTACTTTTATTCATATTTATATCATAACAAATTTGAGCAATAATTTCAATGATTTTGGAGCGAAGCGTATATTAAAAAAGATCCTCAGTAAAAAATAACCGATTTCATTGCTGAGAATCGGCTTTCTAATGTATTTAATTAAGAAATATTATTATTACATAATAAAAATTATGTAAACAGAGTTTACAACAACAAATCCTTGACTTTTCCAATTTCACTTTTTGGAATAACTAGATGAATCATATCACCCAGATACATTCTGGTTGAGCCGTTAACTGTTTGGCTCTTTCCATTATGCACTTGGGTAGTGATGAGGACGTTGTGTGGTAAGTTGAGTTCATGAACTTGTTTCCCAGCAATTTTATCAGAAACTGGTATTTCGATAAGTGTCACTTCTCCTTCACTGGATACTTCCTCTGGAAGCATTTTTTCCAGCATGGCTTCATAGACTGGTGCACCCTTGAGCAAATCCATGATGATGTAAGCTACTAAGGTTACTAAACCAAGTGGCATGAGGTTGCGAATATCTCCTACCATCTCAGTTACGAGGATCATAGCGGTTAAGGGAGCTTTTGATATGGCTCCAAAATAGCCACTCATTCCTAGAATGACAAATATAGGGAATTGCTCCTGACTGACAAGTCCAATATTCACACAAATGACACCAACTAGGGCACCAAGTAAGGAACCGAGAGCCAAAATTGGTAGGAAAATTCCTCCTGGAAGACCACTTCCATAACTAATCATGCTCCAGATAAAGCGAATTAAAAAGTAAGCTAATAGAACTTGGAAACTAAAATCTTGCTCAGTTAGGGAAAGTACCAGCTGATTTCCACCACCAAGGATGTGGGGTAAAAAAATTCCGACTGGTATGATGAGAATGAAGGCCAGAATTGGATAATAAGCTCTATCCAAATGGATTTTTTGACCAATCAAGTCATAAACTCTTCCGATGTTTAATACAGCTTTCTCATAGAGAAAACCTGAAAATCCAAGGAAAATTCCCATGACGAGATATATCCAATACTGATCTAGGGTCATGAGAGGAATGTTATCTGGCATATCCAATACTGGTGTCAAACCGAACATGAGCAGAGACACAAAGTTTGCTACGAGACTAGCTGCTAGAGTGGAAACCCAGAAAAAGCGCGAAAAATGATGATAGACTTCTTCTACAACAAAGAGGAGACCTGCTATTGGAGCATTAAAGGCTGCGGCTAATCCTGCTGCAGCACCACTAGCAATCAGGGAACGTTCCTCCACTGGACTGGATTTGAGCCACTTGGAAATTCCTTTACCACCAACTGCTCCCAGTTGGATACTTGGCCCTTCACGCCCCAGCATGAGTCCGCTGGCAATAGCTAGAATTCCTAGAATATATTTTTTCCAGAGAACGCCCCACCAGTTAAGGGTCATGAGGCCTTTCAGTTCGGCTTCGACTTGAGGAATTCCTGAGCCTTTAATATCTTTTTCAGAGCGTGTCAGTTTGGCACTGAGCCAGCAGATGATTAGATAAAACAGGGCGATAATAAATAAATTAACAAATAGGTGCGCTTGATCTTGATAAAGTCCTTGTATCAGGTGGAAGCCTTTTTCAATTAAGAAACGAAAGGATCCGACGATAATTCCAACGACGAGGCCGACAATGATTCCTCGACCAACTTGGGATAGTATAGTGCTAGATGCAAAGGCGAATTCTTTCTTAGAACGGACTATTTCCGACTGTTCCTCCATGGTATTTCCTTTCAATTAACTTTCTTTTTTACCTAAAACCAGTGATTTAACGGGTTCAAAGCTGGTTCGGTGAATTGGGGTAACTCCTAGTTTTGTGAGGCCTTCCAAATGTTTAGCTGTGCCATATCCTGCATTAGTAGCGAAATCATAGCCAGGGAACTGCTGATCATAGTCCTTCATCAATTCATCACGGGTCACCTTGGCTACTATAGAAGCCGCTGCGATAGAGAGGGAGTTGGCATCTCCTTTGATGATGGAGGTTTGTGAAATGGGCAACTCCAGTTTCATGGCATCTATCAAAAGGTGCTCAGGTTGAGGCCTGAGCTGGGAGATAGCTTCCGTCATGGCCAGTTTGGTTGCTTCATAGATATTGACTTGGTCGATGACCTGATTATCCACGATACCAATTCCGATTGACAGGGCTTGGTCTTGAACGGCTTGGAAAATCTCCAGATGTTTCTTTTTAGGAATTTTCTTGCTATCGTTGAGACCTCTAATCTTACAATTTTGAGGTAAAATAACGGCAGCAGCGACTACAGGACCAGCAAGAGGACCACGACCAACCTCATCAATACCAGCAATTAAGGTCAATCCTTGCTTGTAAAGTTCTTTTTCGTAGGAAAGCATGGATTCCAAGCGCAAATTTTCATCTAATTCAGCTTGAATTTTTTTTTTACGCTTGCTGATTTCTTTTTGAACTCCTGAGCGATTATCCTTTTCAAGCTCTAAAAAAATAGGGTTATCTAAGTCCTTGACTGTTGCAAGTAGTCCTTTGATTTCTTTAATCGTCGCCATCGAGATCTTCCAATGTATCTAAGGTATAGTTACCGAGTTTGCCATCACGGACTTCCTTCACGAAGAGACTGTAAAAACGGTCATAGTCATCACGGAAACCGAGGGCACGGGTCATGTCCATAATAATAACCGGCGCTTCTTCTTCAATTTTCATTTGTTTGAAGCGTTCAGCTAGCTTTTCTGGATAATGTTTTTTGAAATAATTAAGACCAAAAATAGTTACCTCATCCATAGGAAGCAACTGGTCTTTGATAGCTCCAGTCAAGGCCAGTTTCAGTGCAACAGTTTCGTCTTCGAATTTAGGCCAGAGAATCCCCGGTGTATCCAAGATTTCCAGGTCTTTATTGGTTTTAAGCCATTGTTGTCCCTTGGTCACACCTGGTTTGTTACCGACAACGGCAATTTTCTTACCAGCTAAACGGTTCATAAGAGTGGATTTACCAGCGTTTGGAATCCCAATAATCATGGTACGCAAGGTTTCAATCTGAATCCCACGTTCTTTCTGGCGAGCAATCTTATCAGCCATAAGCTTCTTGGCCGCATCTGTTACAACTTTTACAGTTACTTGTTCTTTGGAATTGATAGCCAGCGTCTGAATTCCTTGTGATTCAAAATACTGACACCATTCCTTGGTCATTGCTGGATCGGACAAGTCCGCCTTGTTTAAAATCAAAAGTTTTGGTTTGTCACCAACAATCTTGGTCAACATAGGATTTTGACTAGATAGAGGTAAACGAGCATCCACCAAAATCGTCACAAAATCAACAAATTTTAAATTTTCCTGAACCTGTCGACGTGCTTTAGACATGTGACCAGGAAACCATTGAATAGTAGCCATTGAATTTTTTTCCTTTCGTAGCAAGGGTTTAGATACCCTATTTTATTTTACTATCGTTTGAACATAGAGAGTTCTCAAATGAATGATATTCAAATAGTTTTTTGTTTTATGATATAGAAATCTACCTTATATTATATCATGACTTCTTTCTTTTGTCCGATGATAGCCCTTTAAGCGCCCTGAATAGAAAAAGCGACTCTATAATATTTGTAGTGGGTAAATCCCCTATGGATATTATAGAGTCTATTTTGTGTAGAAAAAGTTCCATAGAAAAAATCATATGGAATCATTACTTTTTATCACAAAACCACTCGATATCAAAGAATCAAATATCAAAAAAGAAAGGACGAAATGTGTCCTTTCTAGATCTTATCTTTTCTTCAACCACTACAGTTGACAAAGAGCCCAAATTAATTTGATATTCCTAATCAATTTGTTCATATCTTATTCCAATCAACTATATATTAATTATGATAATTTATTCAATATCCCAGTGAGAATAAGAGAACCACTCATTAATCAGACTAGCAATTTCTCTAGGTGCTTCAGTATAAAGCTCATGGCCAAAGTTCTCTAGAAGAATAGTATCAAAATAGTCTGGCAATTCTTTTAGGGCTTCCTCTCTCCATGTAGCTTCATTAGGATAGCGAGGACTAATAAATAAGGTATCTCCCACTTCTCTCTTAAAAGCTTGTATCTTCCTCCGTAGGCGGAGTATCGCTTCTATATTTTCATAATTTATAGCCAACTCATATCTATTATACTCAGAATTCCAGTGATAGGACTGTCTTACAGCTTCCTCCATATTTTCTGACCAATGCTTTGCTTCAGATTTTTCTTTAGAAATAAGAACATCTAAGTCCGAAACAACTTGAGATTCAATATAGTTTTTTGTTTCCTCTAATTCCACATCTAAAGGTAAAATCTTATCTAAATCTAGATAGCCACCATCCAAAAGAATCAGTTTTGTCACTTCATAAAATTCCGATGCAAGATAACGCGCCAAATCTCCTCCAAGAGAATGACCTATCAGACAGATAGAGTCTCCTTCTACAATCTCATTTTTAAACCATAATTTCAATTCTGTTTCATCTCGAAGATGCTTTTCATATGGACTTAGAAAATAAACCTGCGAATCTAGTTCTTGAAGAAAATCCTTGCTATGATAGATATTGCTTCCCAGACCGCCAATAAAATATTTTTTCATTCTCTACTTAATACTATGCTTATTCATCTTTTGTTCAAAGATAGTCGTGATAATCTGACGTAATTCTTCGCGTTCTTTTTCTGGAATTTCACCACTTGTTTGAGCTGCAGCGTAGAGTTCAGGGTGTTCAATTGAAATGCGTTTAATCGTACGTGTCGTAGCATGTTTTCTGACGAAAAATGGGATTCGCTTAATCAAGTCTTGTGGTACTAGCGCAAGAATCTTTTCAGCAGTTTCCTTGTCACTAATCTTAGACGTCGTAAGCCCCTTCTTAATCATTTCCTGTTCTTTTTCTGTAAAATCTTTTAATTCCATTCGGTCAGTCCTCCTATTTTCTTTAAGTTAAATTATATACCAATTGCAGCAAGACGACAAATAGTCTGCTTGTAAAATCTTCTCTATACTACAATTTTCCTGTCGCTCTTTAATGAAAAATCACAAATCCTTTTGGAGAGATGACAAGCTGATTCTCTAATTCCTGGCAATTGCTTGCTAGTGCTACTGCTTTTTTCTCTACAATACAATCTTCTGTTGATTGGTTAAAGATAGCTTTAAGAATTTGTCCATCGTATTTCCATTCCAAAGCTACTACATCAGCTTTGATTTCTTGGAGACTATACTTGCCATGCGAAATGATTGATGACGCATGTTTACGAATCTTAATCAGCTTCTTCATGAAGTTCAGCATATCATCGTCACTTGAGACACGTTCCCAAGGCATACAACGACGACAATCTGGGTCTGGACCGCCAGTCAAGGAAAGCTCGGTTCCGTAGTAGATACACGGTGTTCCTTTTTGTAAAAAGAGAAAGGCTAGGGCTGATTTGACCAGTTGAACATCTTCATTGGCCGTCCACAAAATTCGTTCTGTATCATGTGAATCCAAGAGATTAAACATGACCTCTGAAATCTGCTGTTTGTAATACATAGATTGGCCATTGATTTCACCGATAAACTGGTCTGTCTTCTTAATTCCTCGTAAGAAATACTCTTTGATGCTATCAGATAAAGGATAATTCATAACAGCATGGAATTCATCTCCATTTAGCCAAGGCTGAGACCTATGCCAGACTTCTCCTAAAATATAAAGATCAGGTTTTTTAGCTAAAACTGCTTTTCGAAAATCCTTCCAAAACTGATGGTCAATCTCATTAGCCACATCCAAACGCCAAGCATCAATATCAAACTCTTCAATCCAATAAGTCGCAACCTTTAAAAGATAATCCTTGACCTCTGGATTGGCTGTATTTAGCTTAGGCATATAGTCCTCGAAACCAAAAGCATGATAAGGTAAATCTCTCTTATTGGCTAGCTTTTCAGTCCTCACTGGAAATTGTTGAATATGGAACCAATCTTTATAAGCAGACTCCTCACCGTTTTCGACAACATCTTGCCATTGAGGCGATTGCGAACCAATATGGTTAAATACCGCATCCAACATGATTTTCATGTCACGCTGATGAGCTTGCTCGACCAGTTCCCGAAAGGTCTCCTTGTCCCCAAAATGACGGTCAATTTCAAAGTAATCTGTCGTATTGTACTTGTGATTGCTTGTAGATTCAAAGATAGGACAAAGATAAAGTCCAGTAATTCCCAAGTCTTGCAAGTAATCCAGATGGTCAATAATCCCCTGTAAATCACCACCAAAGAAATCATCACTCTTAGGTGTGATAGATGAATGCCAGTCTAAAGCCCCTTCTGGGTTTAATCGAGCATTTCCATTAGCAAACCTCTCAGGAAATATCTGATACCATACCGTGTCTGAAACCCAGTCGGGAACCTGACAGGCATCAATCTCATGAATATAAGGCAACTTAAAGCCATTCCCAATAGCATGAAGATTTTCTAGAGAATTTTCCACACAAGCTTTATCACCATACAAAATACTTTGACCTTCTGTATCCATGACTTCAAAGAGATACTGGATACGTGCAAAGTCAACGGACACTTCAACCTGCCAATAATCAAAGATGGCATCAGAAGTTATCTTGGCCATTTCTTTTATATCCTGATAAAACTCCTCCATAAAGATAAAAGGGTCACCATAATGTAAGTTGATGCTTTCAATATCCCCTTTCTTAGTTCGAATCCGAATATGAAGCTTCTTATCCTTATAAAGATAGGCAAACTCCGACTCAGGCCTATGGTAAATGGCACTTAATTCCATCAATTTGTCTCCTTGAGTTCCAATTTAAATTTTACGCAAACGTTTTCAAAATTAATAAATCCAGTATACTATTTTTGTAAATTATTTGCAAGGAATGTCCGTTCTTAAAGGAACTATCTTTTAAAGTATACAAAAAGCCTTAAAAAAGGCTTTCTCTATATACTAATCCTCTTTCGGTTTTGAAAATACTTCTACTCGCTGAGCTAGGACTTTGATTTCTACAGGTAGGTTATCCGATTTATCGCCGTCAACATCTGACTCCAATTCACTATCTGAAGAGATCTTAATATTACGCGCTCTGATATACTCAATATTATCATTGCCGACAACATCTCCTTTTAGTAAATCAGGAATAACGGATAATTTAGAGAATATAGAAGCATCTTTTAGAATCAAAATATTGGCATAGCCGTCCTTGTTTTCTTCAAAGATTTTCTTATCGGCGAAGTAATTTGTCAAGAGAACAAAAACATGACTAGCTTCACCAATATAATTTCCATTTTCTGTCTCAACCTTAATGTTAAAGACCTGATCCGTCATAACAGACTTCATGGTATTTACAGCATAGGCTAAAATACCGAATTTTGTCTTATCCTCTATTTCAACATTGTGAATCGCCTCAGGCAGAGAACCGATACTAAAAATATAACCAAAATAGTTATCATTTGCTTTACCGATATCAATCTTATTGGTTAAGTTGAAATCCAGTTCATCTATCGCGCCATCGATGTCTTGATTGATTTCCAATAGTTTTGTAATGAGGTTACCCGTACCGCCTGGGATAATACCCAACTTAGGAATGTAGTCTCTCTCAGCAATACCCGAAATGACTTCGTTGACAGTCCCATCTCCACCAAACACAACCACTGCATCGTACTTCTCACTAGAAGCTTCTTCAGCAAAATGTGTTGCATCCAGCGCTTTTTCGGTAATTTTGGTTTCCACGTGGTCAAAGTATTTTTTTGCCCTATTCTCCAACTTTTCTTTGTAATCCAAAGCCTTCTCGCCACCAGAAGTAGGGTTGATAATTAACATTGCTTTTTTCATTGATAATACTCCTTAATTTTTAAATAGAAATGTTTACATTTCGTCGTATGCAAGTAAATGTAAACATATTATACAATGAAAATATAGAAAAGAGAAATCTGACGTACTGGAGATTAAAACGCTTTTATTCTATTTTCCCATCGCATAACTACATCCTTTAAGGGTTCATCCAAGTAAGAAATGGCCTTATCCTTTATCCAATCAGGAATACCATAAGCTGCCTCTGCAATGCTACCAGTTATTGTAGCAAGTGTATCACTATCGCCACCAAGTGAGATGGCATTCCTTATCGCATCTTCGAAGTCTCTACTTTCAAGAAAGGCAATAATGGCTTGAGGGACAGTTTCTTGACATGTTTCGTTAAAATGATAGTTAGGGCGGATTTCATCTAAAGTTTGAGATAGATTGTAGCCGTATGTCTTCTCTATATAATCCTTAATCCGTCTTTTACACTCTGCTGGATTGTCCTTAATTGGTTGCTCGTATTCTCTACAATAACCACCAAAGTAAAAACGACACAGAAAGATAGCATCAACTGTAGCCATAGCACCTTTAATACCTTCTGGATGATTATGGGTTACCTCTGCAGAAAGGCTCGCAAGTTCTCTAGATGATGGCCACATTCCGGTTCTCGCATAAAAACTACAGTCCATGTCCCAAGCGCATGGAGAAACACGCATAGCCGAACCATTCCCAAAGCTATTATAAGGCTCACGGTTATCGCTGTTTAGCCATGCATTAAACCGAGCACCGTAATCAGCATTCGGATACATTCTGCCATATTTCTTCATCGCGTCAATGAAGTCATCTTTTTGTCCCCCATTCATAATTGCTTCTGCGACAGCACAGGTCATAACCGTGTCATCTGTAAAAAAGCAGTCCTTCCGAAATAAAGGAAAGTCCTTTGTTTTGATATTGTTCCATTCGTAAACAGAACCGACAATATCTCCAATAATTGCTCCTAGCATAAGATTCCTCCTTATTCATTTTGAGACTTTCTATATTAGTTAACTTACATATTTATTTTAGAAAACAATGTCCTGTTGGATTTTAAAAATTTCATTTTTTTCAAAATAGGGTTTTACCATTTCTTTCCATCTAGCTTTATGAAAATTGATTGAGTTTAAAGGAGATAGGCCATAATTTCCCAATGCATAACCATCATTTACTTCAACAACAAGTGTCCTGCCATCACAAGTAACACCGATATCTAGTCCATAAGCTATTGGCGCATCTTTCCAACATGATATGGCTTTATCAATTACACTTGCATCAAAATGTGCATGATAATCACCTGTATAGGGTCGAACATCTAATACTTGACCATCTAACACAAAACACCGCCATTCTGCTATGAATTCTACAACTTCACTAATCCATATAGGATAGTCGAAAGGTAGACCAATACCTATTAAATCATGTGTTCCATTAACAACTCTTCCAGTAAAGACTTTTGAACCAGCTTTAGGCTTAATAAATTTTCCCCAATTATCAGGTATATTTACAATCTCTCCTAAAATACCAGCATAAATCTTTCGACCATAAAACTCTTTAAGCTCAATAGGATAGTCATAAACCGGAACGTTTAAGCCCATCATTTTTAGTAATGCTCTAGTCTCCGTTATATAATCTACAACTATATCTTCACTTGTTAACTGTTTTATTTCAGAAAAAGATTGATATAAAATAACTTCTTCTCCTTGTAAGTAGGCACCTACTTGAGCATTGTACTTATTAATTGAAACTTCACTTGGTAGTTTGCTTTGTCTAATATAAACAACCATTTCATCACTCCTATATCACTAGTGTTACACCTATTTGTAAAAAAATAATAGCTTTTTGCTCTTATTTTTTTGAGTAAATAGCTCCCATAATATCATCGAAATAATCAACAGTATTTAGGAGTAATTCTATAACCTGGGACTTTGTTAGTCGCATTCCCCTTCTATCTCTAGCATCTTCTACTAAATTTTCAAGTTTCTCTAGATTTTTATCATCCAAGCTAATCATTATTCTATTTTTATCAGTTGCCATTTACTTTACCTCAAGTTAATTCTATCACAGGTGTAACACTTGTGTCAACTGGCTTTTATAATACATTAGTTTAAAAGTGGAGAGGATTTTTAACACAGTAACTTTAAATCTTTGGTATTAAAAAATTTTCACAGTATTTATAGAAATAAAATCTGTCTCAAATAAGTTATCAAATCTAGTATAAATTATGAGCGGCTACTCTAATACTTTCCCTCTAAACAAGAAAAAGGCTTACACTCAAGGATTTTCTTAACCCCCTTCGTTACAACGTTTTGATGATTTTACTAGCAAAGGTATATACTCACAAGGAACTTTGGTTGACTATTGAATCTCTCCCACCTCTTCTTTTACATATTCTTCTACATCTTCAATTTCTACAAACATTGGGTCTAAATGACACAAGAAGTGCCAATCTTCGCTCCCTTTTTTTCTGTAAAGAATCGCTTCACCGTCTTCACTTCCGAAAAAGCTTCTGTCGATTTCATATCCATTACGCTCTAAGTAATCTTTTGTTTTACGATAGCTCGCTTCTCTTGTTTCGACATAGTCTTTAACCTCATGGTTGTTAACGATATATGCATCAATTTTTGAATATCCTTCGATCACTCTATCATTTTTGAGGGATAAATTTGAAATCTCTTTCCAAATAATGTCTACATTTTCCTCAGGATCGAACATAAATTTAGATAAAGGAACAATATTTCCGTTAAAAATAATTTCCATATAATCCGGTATGTTTTTAGAATTAAAATACTCCACTTCAAAACCATCTTCTGTTTCCAGAGTGTATCCCGGAATTTGAGCTACAAAGGCTTTCCCCTCTTCTATGGAATCAAATGCGACTAAATCTTTTGAATAATTATTTTGATATAACTCTAATATAATCATTTATAACCTCATCTAAATTATCCGTAGATTGATTTTTCAGAATATAATACTGATTAGTTCCCCTTAGGATATAGTAAATTCTTTTTTCTACCTTCTTAAAACATCATTTAAAGGCTACATACTCGGCGGTTCGCTGTTACCCTATCGTTTCGTCGTAAACTTCTTACTCTACGACAGCTATCCCATTGGCAGACTCAAAAGGTTCAATGAACTTTTTGAGGATTAATTTCGTTTCACTAACAAACTCACACACTCAACATGATGCGTTTGAGGAAACAAATCCACCGGCTGGACTTTCTTTAACTCGTATCCCAATTCTTGGTAGAGTTTGATATCACGTGCCATGGTTGCGACATTACATGAGACATAGGCAATGCGATCAGCTCCTGTTTGGCTACTTGCCTTGATAAAGCTTTCTGTCAAGCCCTTGCGTGGAGGATCAACCAAGATAACGGTTGGTTGAATACCGTCTTTGAGCCAATTTTTCATAGTATTTTCAGCTGTGTCACAGACATAGTTGGCATTTGAAATATTGTTCAGTTGAGCATTCTTCTTGCTATTCTCAACCGCTTCTGGAATGACTTCAACACCATAGACTTCCTTGACATATTTCGCAACAGAAAGACCAATCGTCCCGATACCAGAATAGGCATCAATAACCACATCATCTTCTTTTAATTCAGCAAAGTCAATAGCTGTTTGATAAAGTTTTTCAGCCATTTCTGTATTAACTTGGTAAAAGGCTGGTCCAGCGATTTGGTAGTCATTTCCCAACATCTGGTCGGTAATATAGTCTTGTCCATAAAGGGTGCGCCATTCCTTACCAAAAATCGCATTGGTGTTCTGGTCGTTGATATTTTGCATAACAGACGTAATGTCTGGGAACTGCTTGATTAGTTGTTCAATCAATTGCTCCACACGAAAAACTTTGGGACGAGTTGTTACCAAAATAACCATAATTTGTCCTGAATAGTGGCCACGACGCACCACAAGGTTTCGAATCAAGCCAGCTTGTTCCTTTTCATCATAAGGTTTCAAATCATAACGACGGAGCAAGTCGCGTAGGGCTACAACTACCTCATCAATCACAGGATCTTGGATAAAGAAATCTTCCAGTGGCATGAGGTCGTGGGAATTCTTACGGAAAAATCCAGTTTCCAAGACACCATTCACTCGACGAACAGGAACCTGTGCCTTGTTGCGATACTTGACTGGATTTTCCATACCCAAAGTTTCAGCAACTTCTACATCAGCAATTCCAGCAATCTTGTAGAGACTGTCCTTAACTTGCTTGGTTTTAAATTTGAGCTGTTCTGGATAGGCAAGATGACCTAAATCCGCGATTCCTGAACGCAGGTAAGCCAAATCTAGATCTTGATTACGATATGGTGACTGGACAAGGTATTCTTCAACTTTCCCAAAGCCAATCTTTTTATTGACCTTGAGAACTCGCATGAGGATTTTTTCATTTGGTAAAGCATTCTCGACAAAGAATACCAAACCATCCACCTTGGCAACTCCTGCGCCTTCATGTGTCAAATCAACAATTTCAACTTCTACAATATCATTTTTCTTTAACATTCTCTTCTCTTTCTATTGGCCGACAAAAAAGACGGCAACGTTACGGTTACCATCTATTATACCATGAAATTTGTAATCAGATTCTCTTTATCTATGCTAGTTCATTGCTTTAAAAGCTGCTTCTGCATCCGCATTGCTGATGACACCAAATTGAATCTTTCCAATCTTTCCTTGGCTATCAATTAAATATTCTGTAGGAATGCTTCGAATTTGATAAGCTTGGAAGGTGGTTGCTTTGGTATCATAAAGCACTGGGATATCCTTATAACCTTGATCTTGGAACCACTGTGGGAATTGCTCAACAGTTTTTTCACCTTGAATTCCTGGTGCAATGACACTAAGAATTTCAAAATCGCGATCTGGTTTCGCAGCTAATTCCATCAACTCAGGCATACTTTTCTTACATGGACCACACCAGGAAGCCCAAAACTTCAAATAGACTTTTTTACCCTTATAATCAGATAACTTAACTTCTTTACCATCCATGGATTGCAAAGTGAAGTCTGGAGCATCTTTTCCAACAGCAATTTGTTGTACGGGCGTTTGTTGCTGCTGTTTTGGGGATTGTTGTGGTGCTTGAGTCTTTTTAGTTTCTTCCTCACCACAAGCCATCAATACAACTACTGACAAGAGGCTTAAACCAGCAAACATTATTTTTTTCATCTTTTTCTCCTTTATTCAAAAATTCCAGCTAGAACATTTACTTGTCCTAATAGTAACAAAATTCCCATTAAAATAATAAGGAAACCACCAATTTTCTTCAGTAACATCATATGACGTTTGATTTTACTAAAATAAGGCATCACTACACCAGAAGCTAGTGCCAAGACCAAGAAAGGAAGGGCCATCCCCAGAGTGTAAATAAGAGTATAGATAGCTCCTTGCCAAGCGCCATTGCCTCCAGAAGCCGCAAGTGCTAAAACAGAACTCAACACTGGACCAATACAAGGCGTCCAACCAAAGCTAAAGGTAATACCAAGTAAAAAAGCTGACCAATTACGATTAGAATCTGATTTTTTAAAGGTAAAGCTTTTTTGAACCTCTAATTTCTTAAAATGAAAAATTTCCATCTGGTGAAGTCCCAAAATGATAATAATTGTTCCCATAACATATCGAAACCAATTTGCATAGAGAATATTACCAAAGTAACCTGCACCAAAGCCTAGAATAAAGAAAATGAGAGAGATACCTGCGATAAAGCAAAGTGTTCGAATCAAGCCTGACCAAAGAACCTTTCTCCCAAATAAAGAAAAGCTTTTTGCACTTTCCTGATCATCCAATAAAATTCCAGCATAAACTGGCAGAAGTGGAAAAATACAGGGAGAAAAGAAGGACAAGACCCCTGCTAAAAAAACGGAGATTGAAAATACTAGCGTTTCCAATAAAGAACCAACTTTCTTAAGATTTCTAATCCTATTTTACTATATTCAATTTAATTTGTATGCTTTCTGCTACGCAAAATCGTATTGGCACTACTGGACCAATCTTTTCTTTTGCTAGTCAAGGCGGATCTTATCCTACAAAATAGCCAAAAAGCAACGACAAGGGTTACTCGTCGCTGCTTTTGTGAACGGAAACGTCTTTTAGATTTGACATTTCATAACTCATGTTTTACTTGAGTTTGGCAAGGATTGCTTTAAGCTCCTCTACTAGTTTAGCTTCTGTCTCTGCTGAGCCATTTTCTTCTTTCACGAAATCAAGGGTTTCTTGAAGAAGGTTTTGGGCTTTGGCAAGGACTTTTTTATCTACTTTTTCTGCATCTAGCTGTCCAAGAACTTTTGTCAATTCCGTGCTTAATTGCTGGATTTCTGACTCTTTCTTACGGCGAACCAACCAGAAGGCAATCACACCTAGAAGAGCAAGTAGACTGACCACAATCACTCCTGCTGGAACTGAGGTTGTTTCAGTCATCTTATCTGAATCCTTACTATCTTCCGTTCCTTGTTTGGCATCCTTTTTGTCCTGTGCATGCTTGCTGTCGCTAGCATTTGCTTTCACATCTTTGAGAGAGTCCAAGGCAGCCTTCACAGACTCTACTGCAGTACGCAGACCTTGCTCTGTCAAGGCACTATCTTCCAGAGCTTTTTGAGCATCTAGGAGGACAGACTTGGCTGCATCGATTTTCGGATCAGATACTGTTGCCAAAGCTTTCAAGCGTTGGTCTAACTCTTGAGTCAAGGCACGAAGTTCAGACTTGTCAACTTGCTCTTGAGCTGGAGCTTGCGTGCTCGTTGAGCTAGCTGAAGGACTTGCTGCCGCTCTAGGAGCTTGAGTCGGAGCTGAACTTGGAGCTGGAGCAGGACTTGTAGGTTGACTAGGAGCAGTTGGTTGAGACGGTTGTGGAGATGGCTCAGATGGAGCTGTTGGAGTCTCTGTAGCTCCTTGATCTGGCTGAGTAGGAGTAGAAGGTTGAGGCGTAGGAAGCGGACGTGGAGATGGTTGTGGATTGATGTTCTTGATAGCATCGATTCCTGCCACTTTTGCCTGTTCTACATCCTTATTTGTTACGCCCTTGTCCACCGCAATCTTAGCATCCTTAGCTTCTTGATCCACCTGTTGCAATGCTCTTGACTTGTCCTCAGTTGTCAAATCAAAACGATTCGAAATTTCTGTTTTCTTAACAAATGCAGCAGCTTCGATTGCTTCTATTGCACTTGTCTTAGCCTTGTTCGCAGTTGTTACTCCATTGATTGCGTTTACGCCTTCTGTTTGAGCTGTAGTCACATCCGCATTGCTTGTAGCTGATTGAATTTTCTGCTTAGCTTCTGTTACCTTTTGACCAACGGCTGTTGTCTCGGCAGTTTTTTCTTCTGTTGTTAAAGTGCCATCTGCTTGAATCGCTTCTTTTTTCTTTTGGGCAGCTTTATCAATTTCTGTTTCTGCACTTGTCTTAGCCTTGTTCGCAGTTGTTACTCCATTGATTGCGTTTACGCCTTCTGTTTGAGCTGTAGTCACATCCGCATTGCTTGTAGCTGATTGAATTTTCTGCTTAGCTTCTGTTACCTTTTGACCAACGGCTGTTGTCTCGGCAGTTTTTTCTTCTGTTGTTAAAGTGCCATCTGCTTGAATCGCTTCTTTTTTCTTTTGGGCAGCTTTATCAATTTCTGTTTCTGCACTTGCTTTCTTCGTTGTTCCTGCTAGAGCTACATTTTGAATATTGCTGATTCCTTCTGTTTTAACGTTATTCAAATCCGTTTCGGTTTGAGCTTCATTTATTTTGGTAATGGCACTATTTTTCGCTGTCTCTGCTAAACCTTTTACTTCTGTTTTTTCTTCAGTAGTCAAACCATTATCACTATCTATTTGACCTGTTTTAGTAGTGAAAGCGTCGTTAATCTCTTTCGTAGCACCAGTCTTATCCACTGTAGGGATTGGTAAGTCAGGAACACTCTTTACTGTACTCCAATCACTTTCGCTAAATTCTGGATTAACTGAATTCCCATATGCATCTGTCGTTAGACTATCTGAATACGCTCGTGCCTTAGCTTCAATTCTATCTCCTGGATTAAAACCATTAGAGTTTTCATATCGTACTTCCCCGTTCGTCGCCACTATCCAGTCAGTTTCTACTCCGTTAATTCTTAATTTAACTTGCGAATGACTCCCCTCAAGAGTTTTTGCAACAATTTTTGTATACCTACCGCTCTCTTCTGGTATATCTAAAGTAGGCGGTGTTGGTTTAACTTCGATTGGTAATTCTACAGTCGTTCTAGCACCTACTTGATATTCATTAATATTAATCAAGAGATTGTATTTACCAATCATTTCTTTTGGAATGCTACCCTGCAAATAATAACTGTAATATCCGTCATTAGCAAATTTTTTTCTATCACCTCTATTAAGATTAGAAGATTCTAATCTCACTCCCCCTGCTGGTGTCGTCACAATTTGTATACGTGGTCTATCTCCAGTCTGTGATTTCTCAAAATACAATTTAATATTCACATAAGTATCATAAGGACTAAGTTGCTCTCCTTGATTATATACTCTTTTTCCATCCGCTTCTGCTCTCCACCTAGTAGACGCTGCCCTAAACCCACTACCTTCTGTAAAAGTAGTTCCATTTAAGCTATGATTATGCCCTGCGATATTGGTACCGTTTGGTTCTGTATTTTCTGCCTTTAGACCTACTGTTGCTTTACCGTTTGTTGTATCAAGTTTAGGAGCCTTAGGTTCTACATCCTTCTTAACACGTTTTAAGCCAGTGTTTTTATAACTTACTAATGTTCTAAAGGCTGCATCTACTTCTGTTTGATTTTGCGCCGTTGCAAGGACTTGTCTCGCTTCTTCGGTTTTTGCTTTTAAGGCTGCTACTGATTCTTCTGTGTAGTTTTCTGTTTTTATGGCATCAATTTCAGTTAATAGCGATTCTAAGTTCTGAGTATTTAGTTGTCTACTAAGTTCAATATCTGTTTTTGGTTGATCTTGTTTTTCTGCTATCTCTTTATTTAATTCTAATTTAGAGTTGCCTTCAGTACTCGTTTTCTCAACTTTAGCTTGGCTGTCTTGCTCTTTTCTCTCTGTCGCTTGAGTGTTTGGTTTAGCTCCTTCTTGTTCTACGTTAAGATTTTGATTGCTTGTATCTGATGGCGGTAAGACAGATGGATTCCCAGTGTTGCCATTTCCATCCTGAGCGATCACTTCTGTACTCGTTTCTGCCGCCTGCACTTCTGTCGCTGGATTAGCCACAAAAAAGACAGACCCTAGCAAGACTGAGGCTGCTCCAATTGAAAACTTGCGTATAGAAAAGCGTTGGCGCTCATTCATTTTAAACTGTTTCATAGTTTTTCCTTTCTTTCTACCCTGTCTTTGCTCCTCTAGCCATGTTCATGCAGGCATCAACTCGCAATAAAAACAGGAAGACATGACCTTTTCTCATCTTGAACAAATGACAAAAAGCCCATTGTTTACTAACACTTCATTATATCAACTTAGTTCCCTTCCTTCAACCTCACTTTGTTTTAGAAAATCGATAATTATATATATATATATATATGCACATTGCTTATTTTAAAGGATTTAGAGACTCCTTATTTGTAAATTTAGTATATTTTTCATTATTTTCAGAAATTTTAAATTTATATAACATTCATGCAAGACTCTTCATCTCACCATCTTTCACCAGAAAGACCTATCCTAGACTCAGCAAATAAAAAAAACGGCTCTCCGAAAATTGTCCAAAGAGCCACTTTTTCTTCAATCTACTTTTACTTATTTTAATAAGTCCCTTCTTCACCTTGACTAGTCAAGATAACAGGTCCATCTTTCGTAATTACGAATTGGTGCTCATATTGACAAGATAGTCCACCGTCAATAGTCTTATGCGCCCAACCAGTCTTCATATCTGTATCAATTTCCCAATCGCCTGTATTGATCATTGGTTCAATGGTTAAGACCATTCCTTCACGAAGACGGAGTCCACGACCTGCAATACCATAGTTAGGAACCATTGGTTCTTCGTGCATAGTTGGGCCAACACCATGACCAACCAAATCACGCACTACACCGTAACCACGACTTTCAGCATATTCTTGAATTGCCGCACCGATATCACCGATACGATTTCCAACAACAGCTTGTTCAATCCCCTTGTACATAGCTTCTTTGGTTACATCCATCAAGTTTTTGACTTCTTTGGACGGTGTACCTACAGCATAAGCCCAACATGAGTCTGCTAAACCACCAGAATAGCTATGAGTGTATTTCTTCATTTGTTCAACATTGTTGAAGTTTAATTTTGAGACATTCAGGTCAGATTTAGCAATAGGACCTCCCAAAACCATATCAACCTTGAGCAAATCGCCATCTTTTAAGATATAATGACGAGGGAAAGCGTGAGCTACTTCATCATTAAGAGAGCAGCAGGTAGCATAAGGATAGTCCATCATGGCACCGTCAACCCCAATCTGAAGCGGAAGGAAATTTTCTTCCTTACAACGACGGCGGACATATTCTTCAACTTCCCACATATCTACGCCAGGCTTAATCAAATCACGTAAGCCGATATGAATACTTGCTAGAAAATCACCAGCCTTGTCCATAGCTTCGATTTCACGAGCTGATTTTAATGTTATCATCTTTTCTCCTAGTTTCTAATTAATTTTAACGGTCACATTTGCTTTTGAAACAATCTGATGACCATGATAAATATCGTAATCAATAATAGCTGATCGTCTAGTATGGTGGATAATGCGTGCTTGAATGCGCAGTATATCATCTATCTGAACAGCCTGCAAAAAGTAGATCAGCATTTGCTCGATGATGAGATTGCGACCACTATTCACAACTAAATCTTGGGTCATGTGAGTCAGTATCTCCGCCAATACACCGTTAGCTAAAACTCCGTTTTTCTCAAGCATAAAGGGTTCCACTGTAATGACGACTTCATCATGGTGATAAGCGAGTTTTTGACCAATCTGCTCAGAAAAAGTTGGTAGAGCAGAAACTTGAGAACGGCTCATCTTCTCCATGACATCTCGTCTAGTTACAACGCCAAGTAAAGTTTGATTGCTTCGGACAACCGGTACCATTTCAAAGTCTTCTGCTATCATTCGTTGACTCACATTGGCAATATTGGTCGCTAACCCTGTTACGAAGATACTGCGCGTCATCACCTTGTCAATCGTCGTGCTGGGAGACTTGTCTCCTGCGTCACGCATAGTAACAAGCCCAACAACCACTTGGTGTTGATTAACGACTGGGAAACGACTGCTACGATTCTTACGAACCAAATCCAAATAATCTTTGACTGTATCGGTTTCTCTTAGAAAACCATACTCATGACTCGGACGGTAAAGTTTCTCAACTGTCAGAATATCAGTCTTGATTTGGACATTTGACAGGGCTTTATTGATCATGGTCGCGACAGTGAAAGTGTCATGTTTGCTTCTTAAAACTGGAATTCCTTTTTGATTGGCCAGTTTAAGAACATCATCATGAATCTGAAATCCCCCTGTAACCAGAACGGCATTTTCATTTTCAAGTGCTAACAGTTGGATACGGGTACGGTCTCCAACAATCAAGAGTCCCCCATCATGAAGGTAAGACAAAATATTTTGTTCGGTCATAGCACCGATTGAAAACTTACTAAATTCTCTCTCTAAACCTTCTTGCCCAGCCAGAACCTCAGAAGAAGTCACTTCTGCTATCTCAGCAAAAGTTAATCTTTCGATAGCAACTTTCTGGGATTTAACACGTATAGTACCACTTCTTGGACGAGTCTCTACAATTCCACGGTTTTCAGCTTCCTTGATAGCGCGATAAGCCGTTCCATCACTGACTCCCAGATGATTTGAAATACTACGAACACTGACCCTTTTACCAACGGGTAATTCTTCCAAATAGCTTAGAATTTCTTGGTGTTTACTCATTAACTTCTCCCTTTACAAAGCGAAACTCAAGATAATCCCGCATTTTCCTTGTATAGCGATCACTTCCTTTAAACTGACGAATCAATCGAAATCCAGACTTAAGGGCAACCCGTTGACTAGCTTCATTTTCAAGGTGGGTAATGATGGATAATTGTTTTAAGCCAAATTCTTCAAAAGAAAGTTGACAAATTTTTCTAACAACCTCTGTCATAAATCCTTGCGACCAAGCATCTTTTCTCAAAAAATAGCCAAGCTCAGCTTCTTTTTTGATTTCATCTAACTTTTCAAACTTAACAGAACCAATCATTTTTTCAGTTTTCTGGTCACAAATAGCCCATACTCCCAAAGGGGACTTCATAAAGTAATTGGCCAACGCATATTGACTCTCTTCCAGACTTGCCTGAGTCGGGAAAATAAATTGTAAATTTTCAGGATTTGAGGCTATCTCATGGAAGTCTTGACTATCACTAAAAAAGAAAGGACGCAAATACAAGCGATCCGTTTCAAAAAAAGAAAACATTGCTAATTTGGTCCAAATATTCATAAACACCTCTACGGTTTAATCCTCAACAAGTGTAATATTCGCTCCTAGATTACGTAATTTTTCAATAATATCAGAATAACCACGTAAGATAAACTCGATATTGGTAATTTCAGTTTGTCCCTCGGCCATCAAACCAGCAATAACCAAAGCTGCACCCGCTCTTAAGTCGGTCGCTTTAACACTGGCTCCACGCAAATTACGTCCACCCGTGTACAAAATATGACCATTTGTTGTCGAAATGTCCGCATCCATCTTTGCTAGTTCAAAAACATGATTTACACGTTTTTCGTAAATCGTATCAACAATTGTACCACGACCATTCGCTCTTAGTAAAAGTGGGGTAAGCGGTTGTTGCAAATCAGTTGCAAAGCCTGGGTAAGGAGCTGTCTTAATATTGATTGCTTTCAAATTAGACTGTTCCTCGACAAAAATGCTGTCTTCAGATACAGTCATTCTCACTCCCATTTCTTCCAACTTAGCAATAAATCCTTCCAGGTGTTCGTAAAGAACATTATTGATACGAATTCCTTTACCAACTGCAGCAGCTAAAGATATATATGTTCCAGCTTCAATGCGGTCTGGAATCACCTGATGACGCGTTCCATGTAATCTTTCAACACCATCAATAATGATGATATTAGTTCCTGCCCCACGGATGTGGGCACCCATATTATTCAAGAGAGTTGCAACATCAATAATCTCAGGTTCACGGGCTGCATTTTCAATAATAGTACGACCATTCGCTTTAACCGCAGCAATCATCGTATTGATCGTTGCCCCTACACTAACCGTATCCATGTAAATACTTGCACCATGAAGTCCTGTATCTTTAGCAGATAACTTCATGTTATCTCCCTCGTAACTAACAGTGGCACCCATAGCTTCAAAAGCCTTAAGGTGTAGGTCAATCGGACGAGGACCAAGATCACATCCTCCCGGTAGACCAACTGTCGCTTCACCAAAACGGCCTAAGAGGCTCCCATAAAAATAGTAAGATGCACGAAGACTGTTAATTTTACCATAAGGCATTGGAATATTTTGAACACCTCTTGGATCAATCTCCAAGACATCATCATAACGCTTAACAGTAGCTCCCATCAATTCCATAATTTCGACAAGACTCGCTACATCCGAAATATCTGGAACACAATCCAAAGTCACCTCATCATCAGCCAAGATAATAGCCGGAATTAAGGCCACAACACTATTTTTAGCACCACTAATAGTGATTTCACCTTGTAGTGGTAATCCACCATTGATAACAATTTTTCTCATTCTAAGTTTTCAATACTCTTTCAAGATTTCTAATAAGGTCTTTAAAATAAATTATATCATAAATGCAACCTTTTTTCCATCCTTTTCAATTTTATTGTAGATAGTAAGTAATAAATAGGATTAAGTTGAAAGATTGAGTCTATATTTTATGAAACATCTTTTGATACTAAAAAAGCCTAAATTAAGAATTATAAAATACCCCCAAAATTAGATTTTCTATTTTTATCTAAAGTTGACATCTTTTTGCCTTTCTAACTTTCTTCTTACCTTACTATTTTACCGTTTTTGGAAAATACCGTCAAAGTTTTTCTAAAGAAAATTTCACAAAATAAAAAAGAAAACCCTATAGGAATAAGGGATTTTCTTGCTAAGAATATTTTTTCACAAACTTTTTATCATTTATATTTTGCTAAAGATTCAAATCTCTTCATAATCACCGTTAAACGCCAACGGTAGAGCGCCCCACTCACGATTAGACTAATAATCAAACCAATCCAGTAAGAATAAGCTCCAAAATCTGTTAGAGAGTCGAATACCATAGCTACTGGGAGTGTCACCCCCCAGTAACCAACCAAACCAAGGTAAAAAGGAATAACTGTATCCTTATAGCCCCGTAAAATTCCCTGGAGCGGTGCCGCAAAAGTATCTGCTAACTGGAAGAAAAGACTATAAGTTAAAAAGCGTGCTGTCAAATCGATAAATTCTGGATCGTTCCCATAAAGACTAGCCACATTTCCCCTAAAAATGTAAAGGAAAGATAAGGTGAAGGCCGCAAAAATAAGGGCTGTCCATCTTCCTAGACCAATATAGGTTTTCGCATCATCAAATCGCTTGGCTCCCACTTCATAAGACACGACTATCGCCATAGCCGATGAGATACTCATAGGAAAGGCGTACATGAGACTTGAAAAGTTCATGGCTGACTGGTGGCTAGCGATAATCAAGGACGAGAACTTAGCCATAATCAAGCCAACCACGGAAAAGATAGCTACTTCCGCGAAGACAGTCCCCCCAATAGGCAGACCTAAACGAACTCCTTCCTTGATTTTATCCATATTAAGTGGAATTCTTTTCTCAAGGTGTAAGTCTTTGAGCTTCTCCTGTTTAAATAAAACCAGAACAGAAATTCCCAACAAGACCCAGTAGGCCAAAGAAGTCCCTAAACCAGCACCAGCACCTCCCAGTTCTGGAACACCAAAGGCCCCGTAAATCAAAAGATAGTTAAATCCACTATTGAGAGGAAGTAACAAAAGCATGAGATACATAGACAGTTTGGTCAAGCCCAGCGAATCCAGCAAGGAACGAATGACACTAAAGAGCAACAAGGGGATAATCCCGATAGATAAAAACCAGAGATAGCGAACCGCTACTGCTGCCACTGGTACTTCTAGTCCGATATGATTTAAAACGGGTGGTGCCAGGAAAACTACCAGTCCCAGCAAGACCACAGATAGACCCAAGGCCAGATAGATGAACTGGTAAAAATCAGATGCAACTTCTTCCTGTTTGCCTCGACCAAGATGGTGACCAATGATGGGCACCAAGGCCGACACAATTCCTGTTAGGAATGTAAAGAAAGGATTCCAGATACTGGTTGCCATAGACACACCAGCCAAATCCATAGTATTGTATTGACCTGTCATTGCAGTGTCAACAAAAGAGGCAGAATAATTGGCAAATTGGTAGATCAGGATTGGGAAGAAAATTTTTAAAAATAATACTAACTTCTCTCGTAAACACTTTGTCTTATACATACTTCTCTTTCTATTCTGATTTATCTAAACCAAAGAGTTTCAGACCATAGTTTTTCAAACTTATCGGAGGGTTATTAGATTTTGAAGTAGTATGCCAACACGCACATGTACGACAATAATAGCTTCTAACTAAACCTCCATTATCATATTGAACCGCATGATCAGCTTTTTCTTTAGTTTCATATTGAATTTTAGAACGATTAGATGCGGGACAGTAAATTCCGCTATTAGATTTTGCTTGTCTCTCCCTACGTTTTCGAAAATAATTCATATGCCAACTCCTATCAAGCTTGATAGACGATTTGTCCCTTACAGATGGTGTATTTAACCTGCCCTTTTAAGGTTTCACCGATGAATGGTGAATTAGCTGCTTTGGAAGCAAAATGGGAGTCCACAAGGCGGTCAGCCTTAGCATCAAAAATAGTGATGTCTGCTGGAGCATTCTCAGCCAAGTAACCTGCTTCAAAATTGTAAAGCTTGGCTGGGTTGTATGTCATCTTTTCGAGTAATTCCATCAAGCTCAACTCACCAGCTTCCACCAAATAGGTCAAGCCAAGAGATAGGGATGTTTCCAAACCAGTCATACCAGATGGCGCTTTGGTAATATCCTCAACATTTTTTTCATCTGCATGATGAGGCGCATGATCAGTCGCAATAACTGTGATGACACCTGACTTGAGACCTTCAATCACGGCACGACGATCTGATTCCAAACGAAGAGGAGGATTCATCTTAGCATTGCTTCCTTGTGTCAAAAGGAGCGCTTCGGTCTTGGAGAAATGCTGTGGCGCTACTTCTGCTGTTACTTGCACTCCCAATCCTTGAGCAAACTCCACTACTTTAACACTTTCTTCCTTAGACAAATGCTGAATATGAACATGGGCTTTGGTTGCATAGGCAATCATGACATCACGCGCCATCATAGCATACTCAGCCACCCCAGTCGCACCGCAGATATGGAAATGTTCTTTAGCAATATTTTCGTTAAAGCCAAGAATTCCATTCAAACCTGGATCTTCCTCATGAAGACTAATAAAGGTATTAAGCTTTTTAGCTTCCTCCATGGCTTCCTTGACAACTTTACTGCTTTCAAGTGGGATACCGTCGTCTGAGAAACCAACCGCACCAGCTTCTAAGAGTGCTTTAAAGTCAGTCAAATCTTGCCCATTAAAATTCTTAGTAATGGTCGCAACCGTCTTGACATTAATTTTCTCTTTGGCAGCTGACTGGAGAACTTCTTGCAAAGTCTCTATATCCGAGATAGTTGGACTAGTATTAGCCATCATGACGACAGTTGTAAAACCACCTGCAGCGGCTGCTAGGGCACCCGTATGGATATCTTCCTTGTGGGTCTGACCAGGTTCACGGAAATGCACATGAATATCGACCAAGCCAGGAGCAACCACAAGACCACTAGCCTCTAAGATTTCTGCTCCTTCTTCCGTGATTTCCGGATCAATTTTGACAATTTTCCCATCTTGGACTAGAACATCACACACTTGATCCAAACCAGACTTGGGATCCATTACACGACCGTTTTTGATTAGTAGCATCTGCTTTCTCCTTTATTCATAGAAATCAACTTGGGTATCCAACAATTTATCCCCATCATAAACAAACTTGGCTGAAAAGAAGGGTTTATCCTCTAAAAGCCACTCAACAAAGGTGTGATCCCCTTCCCAAGTTGGCTTGCTCAAAACTTCATCATAGGGAACCCATTCCAGCGTCCCCTCATTGCAGTCAATCAAGTCCCCTTCAAACTCTGTCACCTTAAAAACATAGGTGTACCAGTCTAAATCTGGTGTAAATTCAGGAAAAGTGATGACACCTTTTAGAACTGGCTTGGCTTTCAGTCCTGTCTCTTCGAGGATTTCACGCGCAGCGCATTCCTGAGGCGTCTCTCCTCGCTCTAGCTTACCACCCACACCAATCCATTTCCCTTCATGGACATCATTGGGTTTCTTATTACGATGGAGCATAAGCAATTCTTTCCCGTTATCAATGTAGCAAATCGTCGCTAACTGAGGCATATTTTCTCCTTATCTAAGCCAATCGATTGGCTCTTGTCCTGTTTCTTTTAAGAATGTATTTACCTTGGAAAAAGGCTTGGAACCCCAAAATCCTCTATAAACTGACAAAGGACTGGGATGGGCTGATTCGATAATCAAGTGATGAGGATTGGTAACTAAGGCCTTCTTCTTACGTGCATAAGCTCCCCAGAGTACAAAAACGACTGGTCTATCTAGATGATTGACCACCTGAATCACAGCATCTGTAAAAAGCTCCCATATCTGACCAGCATGACCATTGGCTTGTCCAGCAGGAACAGTCAAACAAGCATTAAGAAGCAAGACTCCTTGCTCAGCCCAAGCTGTCAAATCATGAGATTTCTTAACCCCGATATCATCTGACAATTCTTTCAAGATATTTTGCAAGGATGGCGGAGCTGGAATAGAGTCAGGTACAGAAAAACTCAAGCCCTGCGCTTGACCTGGCCCGTGATAGGGATCCTGTCCTAGAATCACCACCTTAACTTCTTCAAGCGGTGTTGTCAAGAGAGCTTGAAAAACCTTTTCCTTGGGTGGATAAATAGTCCCCTGAGCATAGACCTGATTCATAAACTGATTGATTTTCCCAAAATAACCCTCAGGTAATTGCGCCTTAATCAAAGCATGCCAAGACGAATGTTCCATAGCCGACTCCTTCATTTTTACTGCCTCTATTATAGCAAAAAGTGGCTATCTAAACCACTTTTTACAGTTTATCTAAACAATCCAGCAAGTCTTGATAAGAATGGACTTCGTAGGTTGGCTGGGCTTGTGGGGATTTTCGAGGTGATGAGGATTGTACCAAATCGTATCAATCCCAGCATTATTGCCACCTTGAATGTCGGCGGTTAGGGAATCTCCAATCATCAGCGTCTTTTCTTTACTAAAGTCAGCAATCTGTTGACCAATCTTTTCATAAAAGAGAGCATCAGGTTTTTGTGTTTGCAGCTGTTCAGAGATAAAGACTTGATTGAAATATGGTGCCAGACCCGATTGAGCCAAACGTCCTGTCTGAATGGCAGTAATGCCATTTGTCGCAGCGTACAGCTCATAATCACGCTCGATGAGGCTATCTAAAAGTTCATGAGCACCTGAAAAAGTTTGCCCCTGTTGGGCAAGGTAAAATTGGTAACGCTGGGCTAGAAAACTACCGTCTTTTTCCTGTCCAAAGTGAGCAAATAAACGAGAAAAGCGCGTGTTAACCAGCTCTTGTTTACTAATTTTCTTTTGCTCCAAGTCCTTCCAGAGAGCCTTGTTCATGGGAACGTAAAAGTCTTTGTAGGCCTGAATATCTGCAACCCCTTCTTCTTTTAGAAGTTGCGTCAAAGCCACATCCTCAGCAGCATCAAAATCAAGAAGAGTGTTGTCGAGGTCGAAAAGTAAGAATTTGTATTTCAATTTAATGTTTCTCCTTTCTAAATTAAACAACTTTCACTTCAGCCAGTTGTTTAATGTAAAAACTTAAAAGTGGTATAGTATCACAAAGAATAATCGTTCCAATTGATTAACTAATCCATACTATTCTAGTGAATTATAGAAAAATCTCCTATAAATTCGAGTAATAGTTAAAATACATACAAATATGACTCCCAAAATAGATAATACTATCTTCACAAAACTCATTTCCAAACCTATGACATATATATAAAAAAGAGGGGCTAATCCTACACATAGAGACAATAGATAACTACTAAATCTTATCTCTCCGATACCAGAAAAAAATGTTTCATTTAAAATATCCCAATTTTACCTTTCATCTTTATAATCCACTAACAAATCTATTGACTTCTCATTTTTTTGAATAATCTTGACAGCAAATTTACTCCACTTAATGCCACTAAAATTTCAATGGGCAAAAAATAGTAATCCCATATCAAATGAGAAATCAGCAATGATAGAAATAGTATACAGTCAATATAACTATTCTTAAAATATTCTGCACTTACATAATACAGAAATGCCACAACCACTGAAATTAAGACAACCATCATAATACTATTATCCTGTCCTTCTCACTAACGCTATTTCCAAAATTTATTTTTTTTATGACTTAGTAACGCAATTCCAATTAGCAATACACCTAATATAAATAAAAGTATTTCCCAAAATTTATTCTCAGTTTTAATAAAAGGTATAAGATACATACTAACCAATATGGAACTTACTCCTATAATAGCAAATATTATTCTGGCTTTATCACTTAGTTTAAACATATTTAATTCCCCATAAAATAAGCAGTGGCAACGTTTACTGTAACATTCCCCCGTCTTTATGTAGAGATAATCCCCTATCAATACACCTCATCTCTTCTTACTCAATAGCAGCATAATTATTTGGTGATACGAGTTTCATAAGATTTCTCCTCTTTAACGTTGCATGGTTAGGATAGTTCTCTAATCAGTAATCGTCGACTGCGTTTAAAGCACTTTGTTACCTAGATAAGATGTCCTTTCTCTACCTGATTTGATTTTAAAGAGAACTAAGATTTAACCATATTTATCTCATTTCTTATTTTTAAATAATTCATACTTTTTTTCTCTGATAAAGGGAAGTGAGAAATTAGAAAAAATTAGTAGAATTGAAAATAGGTATCCATCTTTTTGCATTACTAAAACATAGCCTAAAAATAAATAGACAATCAAATCTAGTACAAAAAGAGAAAATATCCTCCTTTTCATCATCTCACTTGAATTAAAGATTCTGTTTAATAGAATCTTTATCGTAGTATCTACACAAATTTTTATCAAAAAGATAAGAGCCAATACACGATTAGCAACTGTATCATGAAGAATAAATGGAAATATAGTTAATATAAAACTAGAAATCTCTAAATATTTTATCCAAGGGGATTGAGACATCTTACTTTTAAACTGACTGATTTTCCTATACTCGCTAGCTAATCTAGTATCAAAATCTTTACCAATTATATTAAAGATTAAGAACTCCAGGATAAAAATACTGATTAATACGATATAAGTAGAAACCTTTCCTGGGAAATATTTATTGATTAAAATCGGGAAACTCATTAACAGAATTGAGTTTATAGCCAGACAAATGGATACTATTTTATTCTTCACAGAGTATATAGGTAACGATACTATTGAATAGAGAAACGCTAAAAAAATAAGCAAGAAATACTCTGTGCTGCTAATTAGCGGCGCCCTTAATGATAAAAATAGATAGGCACCCCACACGATGATATGCGCTTTACGAATTGACTCTAGATTACTCATCTACCTACTCCTAATATGTAAAGGGAATCCATTTTTAGTTTACATTCTATTTCAAACAAGTCATAAGCATTTTATGATATTTCCTTCTTCTACATTAGGTAAAGTTGAAATACATTTTTTGCAAGTGAAAATATAATTGTTATTAAAAATCCCAAAAAGATCTATCCTTCTTCTAGACCTAAACCAAGTCAGATTAAAGATACAAATATAATGATAAGGCTTTCTTTTACTTTAGACTACCATAAAACAAGGAATCTTTCAACAAAATTCATTGGCAAACTACTATTCTAGAAGATTGACAGCTCAAATCTTTCAGAATAGAACAATCCTAACTATCGAATACCCTAACTTCATAAATATCTATGTAATTCTAAACCTAGAATTACTATAAACTAAATGTTTTGGCACTCTTCTAATCCATTGATTGCCTTAAATTTTAATTTTTGAATGATTCTAAAGCTAGAATAGTCCCATCACAATCTGTTTTGAATGATTCACAATTTAGAAACACTATAGCTCTACTCCTGTTAAAATAAAAAGGAACTGCATAAAGCAATCCCTTTCTGATTTTGAAATTATTTACTTAAAATTTGATAGTGGAGATAATCAATAGCTCACCTATAAAAAGAGTTATAGTAAAATTCCTTATTTATTAATTTCAATCTCCGACAACTGTGTTTGAATAACTGACAGTTCTGCACCAGCCTGAAGAAGAGCAGCTGCAGTATAGGCACCTTCTACAATTGGAACCCTGTTGATGATGATACTTTTATCACTGAAATCAGCCACCATTTCTAAGTTCATTTTAGCAGAACCTAGGTCAAAAAAAGCTAATAAAGTATCTGCTGGATTTTCGGAAACAACCCTATCTACTTGATCAAAACTCGTTCCAATTCCTCCATCTTCGGTTCCTCCTACATAAGTAATCGGAACATCTTTAGCTACTTCACTAATCAGTTCAACAACACCTTCTGCAATGTGTTTGGAATGTGAAACGATAACAAGACCAATACTTCCCATTAAACCACCCCAGTCTCTAAAAGAGCAGTAAAGAGTAAACCTGATGAAAATGATCCAGGGTCAATATGTCCCAGAGAACGTTCTCCTACATAAGATGCTCTTCCTTTAGTTGCAAGTAAATCTTTGGTAGCATTCACTACCTTATCAATAACCTCTTGAGTCAATTGGCCAGCAGACAAGGCAGCAATAACAGGAGTCCAAACATCAACCATTGTCTTTTCTCCAACTTCTGCTTTCCCACGTTTGACAATCATATCCAAACCACTTTGTAAGATTTCTTCTAATTTCGAATTTGAATCAGCCTTGGCCATGCCCATAAAAGCAGAGCCATACAAGGGACCAGAAGCACCGCCTACCTTACTCAGTAGTTGCATTGAGACAAGCTTAAACACATCACTGCTGGTCTCAAATTTCTTTCCTTCTAAGTTTTCCATAACTGTAGCCATGCCACGCGCCATATTTCCACCGTGGTCTCCATCTCCTATAGGGGTGTCTAGCTCACTAAGGTAATCTTTCTGTTCTTGAATCTTTTCATTAAAAAGCTTCATCCATTCAAGAGCTTGTTCAGCATTCATGCGACATTTCCTCCTTGAGTTTTACCAAGCTGGGGTAGTAACAGGTGCATTTAGAGCATCCAACCACTCATCGTCTGCCAATCGAATCAATGTTAATGACAAGCCGGCCATATCAATTGATGTCATATAGTTTCCAATTTTCTTAAACGCCAACTCAACACCTTTTTCATGGAGTAATTTAGCCACATCATTTGCAAATACGTATTGTTCCATAAGAGGAGTGCTTCCTAAACCATTAATGAGAAGGCCATAGCGTTCTCCAGCCTTAAGTTGGAAACCTTCAGATAATTTTTCAACCAATTCTGAGGCCAATTGTGCTGAAGGTTGCATTTTCTCTTTCTTATATCCTGGCTCACCATGAATACCAACTCCGTATTCAAATTCATCATCTTCTAGAACAAAACCTGGTTTCCCAACCTCAGGAACGGTTGCTCCAGACAAGGCTAGCCCAATTGTTTTAATTTCTAAGACAAGTTTGTCGGCCAAGTCCTTCATTTCAGCTAATGTTTTACCAGAACGAGCTGCAGCACCCAAAATTTTATGGACTAATATAGTACCTGCGACACCTCGACGCCCTTGGGTATAGAGACTATTTTCAACAGCGATATCATCATCAACCACAACGCTTGCTACATCAATGCCTTCCATTTCGGCAAGTTCTTGTGCAATTTCAAAGTTCATAATGTCACCAGAATAGTTCTTGATGACCATGAAAACTCCAGCACCTTCATCAGCCGCCTTAATGGCTTCTAAAATTTGGTCCGGAGTAGGTGAAGTGAAGACTGCTCCACAAATGGCAGCAGACAACATTCCATCTCCTACAAATCCAGCATGACTTGGTTCATGTCCTGAACCTCCACCTGAAATGAGTCCAACTTTTCCTGTCTTTTCTGCCTTTCTAACGATGACATCAAAACCATCTAAGCGTTCTACCAAGTCATCATGCATGAATGACAATCCCTGCAACATTTCATCAACAACTTGTGTCGGTTCATTTATAATTTTTTTCATGAGAAACTCCTTTCGGCATGTACCTTTGTTTTCGCTTTCATTATATATTTTTTATCGCTGGATGATAAGGGACAGATTCTATTATTTGTCCCCTTTTAAACCCGTTTAAAACATTTTTTTGGTAAAATGAAGTAAGTAAAAGAAAGGTTTCCTATGGCATCATCATTTATTACAAAAAAACGGATTGCCAAGGCATTTAGAGACCTATTAGCTACTAGAGAATTTGACAAAATCTCCATTGTAGATATCATGGAATCAGCTGGCATTCGTAGACAGACCTTTTATAATCACTTTCTTGACAAATATGAACTGCTAGACTGGATATTTGAAAATGACTTAACCGAGTATATCACCAATAACTTGGATTTTATTTCGGGCCAAAAACTATTACAAGAATTATTTTTTTATTTCGAACAAGAGCGTGACTTTTATATTCAACTGTTTGATATTCAAGGACAAAATAACTTCTATGACCACTTTATCAGCTACTGTCGCTTGCTTGTATCAAAAATTTTAAGAGAATACGGTCAGATTGATATCGATTCATCTGCTTATACTTGTTTTTTGTTAGACTATCATTCACATGCTCTAGCAGAAATCGTGAAGGCTTACGTCAATAAAAAAAGTCCAGTTCCACAACCAGACTTTCTAATCATGACAATTATTGGAAAGAGACCACAATGACATTTATTTCAAATCATAAACAGAAAATTATTTCAAGTTACATTTCGGCAACTGTCAGCAGTCATCCTGAATTAGAAAAACATCCTACCTTACCATTAATCTATCAAAAAAATCGCAATCCTCATCAGGTTCCAATATTGTCGGGTGGAGGTTCCGGTCACGAACCTGCGCATATTGGATATGTGGGAGAAGGAATGCTTACCGCTGCTATCTATGGCCAATTATTTACTCCTCCTACAAGAACTGAAATCTTAGAGTCCATTCGTTTTTTAAACAATGGTCACGGTGTCTTCATCATTGTAAAAAATTTCGAAGCAGACATCAAAGAATTTAGCTCGGCCATTAACACTGCTAGAAAAGAAGGAATTAAAGTTGGCTATAGTCTAGCACACGACGATATTTCAATTGAACCTCACAATAGATTTCAAATTAGAGGAAGAGGGCTTGCAGGGACTATTTTACTTCATAAAGTTCTAGGATATGCAGCTCAGAATGGTGCCGACATCGAGCAACTAACTGATTTAGGTCATCAGCTTGCTCCCGAAATCGCAACAATTGGCTTTGCAACGAAATCTGCTAGTCTCCCCCAAGCCACCCTTCCACTATTTAACTTGGAAGAAGGAAATATTTCTTATGGTATTGGGATACATGGCGAAGAAGGTTATCGTATCGTCCCATTCCAATCATCGGAAATCCTTGCAAATGAAATTATAAGTAAATTAAGATTGCACTATCATTGGAAAAAGGGTGATCATTTTATATTGCTTGTAAATAATCTAGGCACTACCAGCAACTTAGAAATGGGCATATTTATCAATGATCTCCTTCAACTCTTAGAAATTGAAGGAGTCACTATTACCTTTATAAAATCAGGAACATTTATGACCAGTCTAGATATGGCAGGTATATCCGTAACTCTTTGCCCCGTAAAAAATAAACAGTGGTTAGAAGCGCTCAATGCTCCAACGACAGCATTTGCATGGTAATTTGCTTATATAACTCAAAAGGGCTACATCACTTGATAGCCCTTTGCTTTTATCTTACGTTTAAAAGAACTCATTCTTTCTATTTCAAATAGTCCATCTATCCTTTACAATTCTTCCGATGAGCTTTGAGTTTTTTCAGAGCCCAATCATAGTGGCTTGACGTGCTACTAACAAAGTAGGAACCTAGACTTGTTCCGCCGGTCCACTTATAGCCACCTTTGGTAAAGAGTTCGTCATTGCTAAAAACTTCTATCAACTCTAAAACCTTCCTATGTGATTGTTCTTGGAGTCTAGTCGCTTCTTCTAAGGAGGTTTTCTGGTGCTTCTTCCAAAAAGCGACATTCATTTCTCCATAAGTTTTCCAAGTATAAGGTTCAGGGAGAAAAGGTCTTTCGTGACCTTCTTGATTAGAATGTACCCAAGTCAAAAGTAACTGCTGCCATTCATAAAGATGGATCAAGACATCCCGTAGATTTTTATCCCTTTTCCAGTGAGCTTCTTTTTTCTTTAGGTCTCTTGAAAAATCAAATGGAGTCTGTAGCTCATCTTCACTTAATTGAGAGATGAAGAGGTTAAGCTTTTCATAATTTTCCTTAGAGGCCAGCATTAGCTCCTCTTTTGTTTTCGGTCTATGCACAGGAGTACTCCTTTCATATCTCTAGTTATTATTAGAAATTTTTTATCCTTTAAATCTCTATAACTTATCCTTTAATTTCTCAACAAAGAGATAGGCTGCTGGACAGGTCAAAGTATTCTTAATCGTCAAATGGTTGATTTGATGAATTTTTTTACGGTCCGTATGGGGGAACTCTCGGCATGCCTTTGGACGAACTTCATAGATGGAACAGAGATTATCTCCTCCTAAAAAGGGACAAGGCATGGATTTAAAAACCTTATCACCATCTTCATCTACCTGCAGAAACTCCGCTTCAAAAGCTGGTAATTTCATCTTAAAATACTTGGCGATTCGTGTAATATCCGCTTCTTTAAAGTCCGGTCCCAATGTCTTACAACAATTGGCACAGGCCGTGCAATCAATTTCCTCAAAGACTTCTTGGTGAATCTGCTGGGCTATCTTGTCTAGGTTTTTAGGAGGTTTTTTCTTTAGATTGGCTAAAACTTTACGGTGTTCCTTCTGCTTTTGCATGGCTAGCTGGTGGTAATACTCAATATCAATTTCTTTAGACATGATTTCTCTCTTATTCTATTTGCTTCTCCTATTATATCATGCCTCTTCATCATTGAAAAGTGGACTTTACAAGACTATACTATTCCCGAATGTATCAAAAAACCTTGCAACTAGGTTACAAGGTTAATGACATTAATCGAAGTTAACGTATTCTTTTTGAAGTTCAAGGACTTCTTCCATTGTTGAACACTCTGTAAGGGCACGGTTTGCGTACTCTTCCATCTTAGCAGTATCCAATTTCTTCATCAAGCTACGTGTACGAAGGACTGATGTTGCTGACATAGAGAATTCATCCAAGCCCATTCCGACAAGAAGTGGAACAGCTTTTTGATCGCCAGCCATCTCACCACACATACCAGCCCATTTACCTTCAGCGTGAGCTGCCTTGATAACGTTGTTGATCAAGCGAAGGATTGATGGGTTATATGGTTGGTAAAGGTATGAAACTTGCTCGTTCATACGGTCTGCTGCCATTGAGTATTGGATCAGGTCATTTGTTCCAATTGACATGAAGTCTACTTCTTTTGCAAATTGGTCTGCAAGCATTGCTGCTGCAGGGATTTCAATCATGATACCAACTTGGATGTCATCCGCAACTGCAACACCTTCAGCAAGAAGGTTTGCTTTTTCTTCTTCATAAACTGCTTTGGCTGCACGGAATTCTTTCAAAAGGGCAACCATTGGGAACATGATACGCAATTGACCATGAACAGAAGCACGAAGAAGGGCACGGATTTGTGTACGGAACATTGCATCTCCAGTTTCAGAAATAGAGATACGAAGGGCACGGAATCCAAGGAATGGGTTCATTTCGTGTGGCATATCGAAGTAAGGAAGTTCCTTATCTCCACCAATATCCATTGTACGAACAACCACTGGTTTACCATTCATTCCCTCAAGAACAGCCTTGTATGCTTCATACTGCTCATCTTCTGTTGGGAAGTCTTGAGAATCCATATACAAGAACTCTGTACGGTAAAGTCCAACAGCTTCTGCACCGTTGTTGTTAACACCTTCAACGTCTTTTGGAGTACCGATGTTAGCAGCCAACTCGAAGTGTTTACCGTCAGCAGTCACTGTTTGAGCATCTTTCAAAAGTGCCCATTCAGCTTTTTGTTTAGCATAAACTTCACCAGCTGCTTTAAATTCTGCCGCTTGTTCATCTGTTGGGTTGATAATCACTTCACCAGTAATTCCGTTAACGGCAAGGATATCGCTGTCTTTCACTACTTCAGTGATGTTATTTGTTCCCAATACAGCTGCAATTTCAAGTGTACGTGCCATGATAGCTGAGTGGCTTGTACGTCCACCGATATTTGTTACAAAAGCTTTTACAAAGTTTTTGTCCAATTGAGCTGTATCAGATGGTGTCAAGTCATGCGCAATGACGATTACTTCTTCATTGATAGAAGCTGGGTTTGGCAATTTTTTACCAAGAAGGTTTGCCAATACACGTTTTGTCACGTCGCGGATATCCGCTGCACGTTCTTGCATGTATGGGTTGTCTTCCATACCTTCAAAGATCGTGATGAACATGTCAGTCACTTCTTTAAGACCTGCTTCTGCGTTGACTTTCTTAGCACGAATTGTTTCTTTAATCTGACCAATCAATTCTGGGTCAGAAAGAACCATCAAATGAGCGTCAAAAACTTGAGCCGCTTCTTCACCAAGCGTACCTACAGCTTTCTCGCGGATAAGAGAAAGCTCGTTTTGAGAAGCTTCAAGAGCAACATCCAAACGAGCCTCTTCTGCGTTTGTATCTTCGACTGAAATAGTCTCGAATGACAAATCCGGTTGAACGAGTAGATATGCTTTTGCAACTGCAACACCGTCAGATGCTGCGATTCCTTTAAGCATTTCTGTCATTTCCCTTATGCCAATCCTTCTTTTTCCATTGTTTCTGAGATTGCAGCGATAGCGTCATCTGCATCTGCACCTTCAGCTGAGATAGTTACGTCAGCACCTTGGCCAACACCAAGACTCATAACACCCATAATTGATTTAAGGTTAACTGATTTACCTTTGTACTCAAGAGTGATATCTGAAGCAAATTTGCTAGCAGTTTGCACCAACAATGTTGCTGGACGTGCGTGAATACCTGTTTCTGCCACTACGTGGAAATCTTTAGAAGCCATAGTTTGACTCTCCTTTTGTTCTTTCTTTTTTTGAGTTATATGTGATAACCCTTACAATTTGGTATTATACCATCTTCTAGGATTTTTTTCAAGCATTTTCTGGATTTTCCTTCAATTTCCTTTCAGATAACTTGCTGAAAATCTTCTATCCTAGATAACAAACACAGGATATAGTTTCTTCCAAAACAATTTATAGGATAATCATTGCTGTTTTATAAAACAAACACTATATATTGTGTTTTGTGAGCTTGACTAGAAAAGCAGACCACTATATTTAGTTCAAATCATTGACAAAATTTTATTTTCTGATATACTAAGATAGTATTAAATTTTGAAGAGGAGTTACACAATGGTAACCGTTTATTCTAAAAACAATTGTGTCCAATGTAAAATGACCAAGCGTTTCTTGGACAGTAATAACGTTGAATATAAAGAAATCAATCTTGATGAGCAGCCTGAGTACATCGATCAAGTCAAAGAGCTCGGTTTTAGCGCAGCTCCTATTATTCAAACACCAACTGAAGTCTTTTCAGGTTTCCAACCAGGAAAACTGAAACAATTAGCATAATCTTAGTACATCGTCCAGAAGAAACTGCTTCTAGGGCTAACTTAGAGGCCTTTCTTTTGTAATTAGATAAGGGAAATTTTATGGGATTAAAACATCTTGAAGACGTGACTTACTTCCGTCTCAATAACGAAATCAACCGTCCTGTTAATGGACAAATCATGCTTCATAAAGATAAGGAAGCCTTGGATGCCTTCTTTAAAGAAAATGTCGTTCCAAACACTATGGTTTTTGATTCAATTACTGATAAAATCAACTACCTCATTGAACACAACTACATCGAAACAGCCTTTATCAAGAAATACCGTCCAGAGTTCTTGGAAGAATTGGCTCAATTTATCAAAGACCAAAACTTCCAATTCAAGTCATTCATGGCAGCTTATAAATTTTACAATCAATATGCCTTAAAGACTAACGACGGTGAATATTATCTTGAAAGTATGGAAGACCGTGTCTTCTTTAACGCCCTTTATTTCGCTGATGGGAATGAAGCTGTTGCAATCGATATTGCCAATGAAATCATCCACCAACGCTACCAACCTGCTACTCCTTCCTTCTTGAATGCTGGACGTGCTCGTCGTGGGGAGTTGGTATCTTGTTTCCTAATCCAAGTGACGGATGATATGAACTCTATCGGACGTTCTATCAACTCAGCTCTTCAACTTTCACGTATTGGTGGTGGTGTGGGAATCACCCTCAGCAACCTTCGTGAAGCTGGTGCACCTATCAAGGGTTATGAAGGAGCTGCTTCAGGTGTCGTTCCTGTTATGAAGCTTTTCGAAGACAGTTTCTCTTACTCCAACCAATTGGGGCAACGTCAAGGTGCCGGTGTTGTCTACCTCAACGTCTTCCACCCAGATATTATCGCCTTCCTTTCAACTAAGAAAGAAAACGCCGATGAAAAAGTTCGTGTTAAGACCCTTTCACTTGGTGTTGTAGTACCAGATAAATTCTACGAATTGGCGCGTAAAAATGAAGAAATGTATCTCTTCAGCCCTTACTCTGTAGAAAAAGAATACGGTGTGCCATTCAACTACATCGACATTACTGAAAAATACGATGAATTGGTCGCAAATCCAAATATTCGCAAGACAAAAATCAAGGCGCGTGATTTGGAAACTGAAATCTCTAAATTGCAACAAGAGTCTGGCTACCCTTATGTCGTCAATATTGATACGGCTAACCGTGCAAATCCTGTTGATGGTAAGATTATCATGAGTAACTTGTGTTCTGAGATCCTTCAAGTCCAAGAACCAAGCTTGATCAACGATGCTCAAGAATTCCTTCAAATGGGAACGGACGTTTCATGTAACCTTGGTTCAACGAACGTAGTCAACATGATGACTTCACCTGACTTTGGTCGTTCTATCCGTGCTATGGTTCGTGCTTTAACTTTCGTTACAGATAGTTCGCATATCGTAGCTGTACCTACGATTGACCATGGGAATAGCCAAGCCCACACCTTTGGTCTCGGTGCCATGGGACTTCATAGCTACCTTGCCCAACAACTGATTGAATATGGTTCACCTGAGTCTGTTGAATTTACAAGCATCTACTTTATGCTTATGAACTACTGGACCTTGGTTGAGTCAAACAATATTGCGCGTGAACGTGGTATCACCTTCCACAACTTTGAAAAATCAGACTATGCTAACGGTAGCTACTTTGACAAGTATGTAACTGGCGAATTCCTTCCAAAATCAGACCGTGTTAAAGAACTTTTCAAAGATGTCTTTATCCCAAGTGCTGCTGATTGGGCTGAACTTCGCGAAAAGGTTCAAGCAGATGGTCTTTACCACCAAAACCGTCTAGCTGTTGCTCCAAATGGTTCGATCAGTTACATCAATGACGTCTCGGCTTCTATCCACCCGATTACGCAACGGATCGAGGAACGTCAAGAAAAGAAAATTGGTAAAATCTACTATCCTGCTGCTGGCTTGTCAACAGAAACCATTCCTTACTACACTTCGGCTTACGACATGGATATGCGTAAAGTGATTGATGTTTACGCCGCTGCGACTGAGCACGTGGACCAAGGACTTTCACTCACACTCTTCATGCGTAGTGACATTCCAAAAGGTCTTTACGAATGGAAGAAAGAAAACAAACAAACGACACGTGACTTGTCTATCCTTCGTAACTATGCCTTTAACAAGGGTATCAAGTCTATCTACTACGTCCGTACCTTTACAGATGATGGTGGAGAAGTCGGTGCCAACCAGTGTGAAAGTTGTGTGATTTAGTTTCTAGCATAGAAACACTATTTTTCCCTAAGCAGCACTGATAAAATCAAATCTACTATGTCATAACATAATTTATGTAACATTTTAAAAGTCGGGCTTCCGACTTTTTGTGCGATACTCCTATAGAATTATGGTAAAATAGAATAATTGTGAGTTCGCAATACTAAACACAGAAAGAGATTTCAAATGGAAACTTACTACAAAGCCATTAACTGGAATGCCATCGAAGATGTCATCGACAAATCAACCTGGGAAAAACTGACGGAGCAATTCTGGCTCGATACACGTATTCCCTTGTCAAACGACTTGGATGACTGGAGAAAGCTATCTAACAAAGAAAAAGACTTGGTTGGAAAAGTCTTTGGTGGTTTAACCCTTCTCGACACTATGCAATCTGAAACTGGGGTTCAAGCCCTTCGCGCAGACATCCGTACACCACATGAGGAAGCTGTTTTCAATAACATCCAATTTATGGAATCTGTTCACGCTAAATCTTATTCATCAATCTTTTCTACCTTAAATACTAAGGCTGAGATTGAAGAAATTTTCGAATGGACCAATACCAATCCTTACCTACAAAAAAAGGCTGAGATTGTCAACGAAATCTACCTAAACGGTAGCCCACTTGAAAAGAAAGTTGCCAGTGTCTTCCTCGAAACCTTCCTCTTCTATTCAGGTTTCTTCACTCCCCTCTACTACCTTGGTAACAACAAACTAGCCAACGTTGCAGAAATCATCAAATTGATTATTCGTGACGAGTCTGTTCACGGAACCTACATTGGTTACAAATTCCAACTTGGTTTCAATGAATTGCCTGAAGAAGAGCAAGAAAAACTCAAAGAATGGATGTACGACCTACTCTATACTCTTTATGAAAATGAAGAAGGCTACACAGAGAGTCTTTATGACGGTGTTGGTTGGACGGAAGAAGTTAAAACCTTCCTTCGCTACAATGCTAACAAGGCACTCATGAACCTGGGACAAGATCCACTCTTCCCAGATTCAGCTGATGATGTCAACCCAATCGTTATGAACGGTATTTCAACAGGAACTTCCAACCACGACTTCTTCTCTCAAGTCGGAAATGGTTACCTTCTTGGCGAAGTTGAAGCCATGCAAGATGATGACTACAACTACGGTTTGGACTAATACTCTACCACTCTTAACCATCAAAAAGTAAACTAGAAACAACAAAATAATAACTTAATAAAAATATCGAAAGCTTTGAAAATAAACCTCGATATTTTTGTTTTTGTTTTATTTTGTTGTTTTTGTATTTGAATGATGAGCTAGTTTATGGTAAGATAGTAGTAGGAAACGAGGTGATAATATGCTCAAACAAGAAAAATTAACCAAAATTTTAGAGATAGTAAATAGTAAAGGAACCATAACGGTTAAGCAGATTATGGACGAAATAGCCGTTTCAGATATGACTGCAAGGCGCTATTTACAGGAATTAGCTGATAAAGACTTGCTGATTCGTGTGCATGGTGGAGCTGAAAAACTTCGAACCAACTCCCTTTTGACTAATGAGCGATCAAATATTGAAAAACAAGCCCTCCAAACGGCAGAAAAACAAGAAATAGCCCGTTTTGCAGGCAGTCTAGTAGAAGAAAGAGAAACTATTTTTATTGGACCAGGAACAACATTAGAATTTTTTGCACGTGAGTTGCCTATTGACAATATCCGCGTCGTGACCAACAGTCTACCTGTTTTTCTGATTTTAAGCGAACGAAAATTAACAGATTTGATTTTGATAGGTGGAAATTATCGCGATATTACAGGTGCTTTTGTTGGCACATTGACCCTACAAAATCTCTCTAATCTCCAATTTTCTAAAGCTTTCGTTAGCTGTAATGGTATTCAAAACGGAGCTCTAGCTACTTTTAGCGAGGAAGAGGGAGAGGCTCAACGCATCGCTTTAAATAATTCTAATAAAAAATATTTACTCGCAGATCATAGTAAGTTCAATAAGTTTGATTTTTATACTTTTTATAATGTATCAAATCTTGATACTATTGTTTCAGATTCTAAACTAAGTGATTCAATCCTTTTTGAGCTATCTAAACTTACTAAAGTCATCAAGCCTTAATCAACTGAAAGATTCTGGGTAAGAACTCAATTTCAGAAGTAAATCTTCCCACAATAAAACGCATAATATCAAGGTTTTTCAACACCTGATATTATGCGTTTTTCTGTATCAAAGACTTTTTGCCCATTTGCTTTATCTGCCACCTCAAAGCTAGGCATTGAGAAACCTGCGACTCGCTTCCTAGTTTAAAGTTGCTCTTTGATTTTCATTGAGTATAAGCAACGTGATTAGATAAGAGTTTTGCAGAGTACTAGATATAAGATTTAAAACTTTTTTGGAAATTGGTTACGATTGTTGAAACGGCATAAAATCTGAATCAAAGGAGATAGTATCCCATTCTTCAGGACTGATAAAATTTAAAAAGATATTTTTAAATTCTTCCAGCTCATAATCTGAATGACAAATCCATTCTTTACCGGTCGAGACATACCATTTCCCAAGGCTTTTCAGTTCTTCATTCGTCAAACACGGTATTTGAGAACATTTTTAGAAATTTATAATATAAACTTTTTCATAAATAGATTGGATAAAATCTTTGAACATCTTTTCACCTCACTAGAATTCTATATCTAATGACTCATTCTACTAGTCAATCACTTGAGTTTCCGCTACTTTCTTGTACCAGTGAGCTGATTTCTTAGGATAGCGTTCTTGCGTTTCAAAGTCTACATAGAAGAGACCGTAACGTTTTTCATAACCGTTTGACCATGAGAAGACGTCCATCAATGACCAAATGAAGTAACCTTTTACATTAGCGCCATCTGCAATAGCATCAGACAAGACCTCTAAGTGTTGTTTCACATAATCAATACGACCATCATCGTAAACAGTGTTATCAACGAACTCATCTTTATAGCCGAGACCATTTTCAGTGATGTAAATCTTCTTGTAGTTGGGATAATCTTTCTTCACGCGCATGATTTGGTCATACAAACCTTGAGGATAGATAATCCAATCCCAATCCGTACGTGGCACATAATCAGGAGCTACACGACGACCAACACCTTTGATTTGGTATTTAGAGCTTCCTTTCTCACCTTTACCATTATGGATAATTTCAGTTTCTCCATCAAATGCTTCCATCCAGTCACTCATATAGTAATTGATTCCAAAGAAGTCGTTCAAGTCTTTTGCTGCTTCTAATGCTGTGAAATCTTCTTCACGAAGATCCAAGCTACCACCATTGACTGATAAGATATGGTTGACACCTTCCATCGTTTCAGATGAATAGCGACCTAGATAAGTTGCATCCAAGATAAATTTGTTATGGATAATGTCCTCCAACTCTGCCGCAATAACATCTGCAGGATTTTCAGGATCAAGTGGGTACTTGGTTGGGAGAGCGTGCACGACACCAATTTCCCCTTTATAGCCTTTCTCTTTATACAATTTTACCGCACGTGCATGAGATACCATCATATTATGGTGCGATTGGAAAACTTTGGCAAGGTCATACTGGATACCTGGAGGGAATTTACCAACTAAATATTGACCATCACCGATTGGCCCAATTTCATTAAAGGTTGTCCAATAATTTACTTCTGGAAATTCTTCAAAACAGAAAGCCGCGTAGTCTACAAAGTGTTCAATATTTTCACGATTTAAGAAGTCGCCATTTGAGTGAAGAGCTTCTGGCGTGTCAAAATGATGAAGAGTTACAAATGGCTCAACGTGACGTTTGTGACACTCTGCAAATAGATTATGATAAAATTCAACACCTTTAGCATTTACTTCACCATAACCAGTCGGGAAAATACGTGACCAGGCAATAGAAATTCGAATGCCATTGACACCATACTCTTCTGCCAACTTGAGGTCAACTGGGTATCGATTGTAAAAATCACTAGCTGGTTCTGCAGTGTACCAGTAGTTATCTTCAAGATATTTATCCCACGCAACTGGTCCTTTTCCATCAGTATGTGTAGCACCTTCTGCTTGATAAGCAGCTGTTGCGCCACCGAAAATAAAGTCTTTTGGAAGTGTTTTTGACATATAATTCTCCTTTTAATTAAAAAAGAAATAAGATGGAGAGGAGGCTAGTGAGGCTTTATTCTCCATCTCACTTCTTGTACTAAGTCACCGAATTGTGACATGAGAAGGTAAAAACAATATCTTTTTACCGACGAATTAACAAGGCGATTAGGAAATTCGCCATAGCGATTTCCGTAACGAGAGGAGACTATTTCACAGTCCCTATCGTTAACCGAATTGTGACATGAGGAGGTAAAAACGATATCTTTTTACCGACGAATTAACAAGGCGATTAGGAAATTCGCCATAGCGATTTCCGTAACGAGAGGAGACTGTTTCACAGTCCCTATCGTTAATCGAATTGAGCTTGTACGAATGCAAGAGCACCTTTTCCATCACGGGTTAATTTGATGTATTGAGCGCCTTCTGTCTTGGCAAGTTTAATACCGAGTTTATCGGTTTCTGCTTTCATGTCTTCAAAGTTTGAAGCAACTTGAGGGGCAAGAATAACTAGATCAAACTCTGGCAACATTTCACGGTGAGCACCATAGCCACCTGCTGCTGCTTTCACAGGAACATTGTACTCTGCTGCTGCCTTGTTCAAAGCATTTGCAAGGAGACCACTTGTCCCTCCACCTGCACAGAGAACGAGGACATTTGTTTCTTCAGTGATGGTATTTTGAGCTGCTTCTACACCTGCTTTTTCAAGAATAGCATCTGCTTTTGCAGTGTTGAAGTTTGCAGCAACTTTTTCTTTCAATTCATCATTAGATTTACCTGAACGCTCTTCTTCAAGAATTTGTTCATCATATACTTTAAGGAATGGGTAGTAAATGACTACGTCAACCACGATTAGAAGAGCAGCAAGAATGAATGATAGAACTTGGAAGTTCGTACCAAGAACTAGACCTAGTGGAGCTGGGGTTGTCCATGGTAGATTAGCAGTAAATGAATTCATTCCAAGAGTTTCAATGAAGAATTTAAAGATCCAAACGTTTGCGATTGGAGCAAAAATAAATGGAATGAAGAAGATTGGGTTCAATACAAGTGGTGCACCAAACAAGATTGGTTCATTTACACCAAAGAAAGTTGGAACTACTGAAGCACGTCCGATTGCACGGTTACGTTTTGATTTTGTCAACCACATGAACATGAATGGAACAACCAGTGTCGCACCAGTACCACCCATGGTAACGATAAACATTTGTGTACCAGAAGTAAGAATCTTGTCAGCGTGCATACCTTGTTGGAGAAGGTTCAAGTTGACTTCGGCATTTGCATAGGTAATAGCTGCGATTGTTGGTTCAACGATAGATGGACCATGGATACCAACAAACCAGAAGAAGGCAAAGGCACCAAATATAATGGTGATACCTAGATAGCCATCAGCTGCAGAGAATAATGGAGCAAAGAATTTACCGATTGATTCTGCCACACTTGCACCAACAAAATGACGTGCTAATAAGTCAAGAGCATAAAGAGAAACAACAGATAGAGTGAATGGAATCACATCTTTAAAGACTTGTGAGATATTTGGTGGAACTTCGTCAGGCATACGAATAGTGACGTTGTTCTTAACACAAACCTTATAGATTGCTACGGTAACAAAGGCAGCAAGGAAAGCTGAAAGCAAACCTTTTGTCCCCAAGAATCCAGTAGCAAGACCATTTTCGATAGGATCAGCTGCCAACATCAACAAACCAACAATTGCTGCCAACAATGTTGACATATAGTTGATTTGATTGGTTTTCTCCATGCTACGGTTTACTGAGTCAGTCAATGACTTGGCTGTTGTACCAGCTACCAAGAGAGCTAAAATACCCATTGAATAGCTGTAAGGTTTCATCAGAAAGGCTACAACTTCATCAGACCATTTAAAGCCCCATGAGTTTGGTACAAAGGCAATCAAGATAAAAATACTTGAGAAGAGAATAACAGGCATACCTGCAATGAAACCATCACGAATAGCGCGAAGATAGATATTACGAGATAGTTTCTCAAAGAAAGGCTTTCCTTTCTCGATAAATGCAATTAGTTTGTTCATTATTTAACTCCTCTCTTGTAGAGTTCGATTAAATGGTGCATCAAATCTTTTAACAAGATAGTTGTCATCAAGTGGTCTTGGCCATGCATCATGGTTACACTATAAGCTAAGTCCTCACCTGAAGCTTCCTTAGTCAATAGACTTGTTTGCGCGTGGTGAGCCTCTGCAATACAGCTACTAGCTTCCTCAACTAAGATATCCGCTTTAGCAAAATCACCAGCTTCAGCAGCCTTTAAAGCTTCCAATAGTTTTGAACGAGCATCGCCAGCATAGGCTACGATTTCAAAACCTAACAATGTTACTTCTTCTCTATTCATGATAGAATTCTCCTTATATAATTTTAAATAAATTTTTATGACAATAAACGTTGGATATGTAGAACTAGATAAACTCGTTCACTTTTATACAAATCAAGACCCGTATGTTGCGTAATCACATCATAGATCTTGGAACCAATCTCGAAGGCTTTTGGATAGGATTGCTTGATATGGTCTTCCATATCAAGAAGTGATTGGTTATCATCTCTAGATCTGTCTAAATAATCCAAGAAATAATTCAGATGAATCATAAAGCGATCATAGAAATGGGTATTCTCTTTGGTTCGTTGAATTGCATAGTCCTTTAAAACTTCTTCAACATTCCTGAGAATTTCTTTCCTCTTATCAATCGACTTAACTACTTCTACTTCATTCTCGCCTTCGGCATTGATGAAATGATAAGCAATTCGAATAATTTCGTCTTCAGGAAAATGATCTGCTAGTTTTTGACGATAAATTCCAAATGCTTCATTTGCGATTTGAAAAGCGACAGGATACTTAGCGGAAATATCTGGCAGATTACTATCCTTGTACCTTCCTTGTGCTAGAGCTTGGTAAGAACAGTAAATATGATCTGTCAAGGTTACATAGAGATACTCTTGAATCGGATAGTGATATTTCTTGGAAAGCTTATCAATGATTTCATAGGTCACTGTGATAAAATCAAGCGGAACATCTTTGAGGAGATCCATAAAGTTTTCTCTGGACTCTTCGGTCTTCATCCGAAAGATTTTCTCAACCTGATTTTCAGCAATCAAATCCCCTTTCTTCTTTCCAAATGTAATCCCCTTACCAATCACAATCACTTCTTCTCCTTTATCATTTCTGACAAGCGAGACATTGTGATTCATTGGATTTAGAATTCGATACATGTCAACCTCCTTTTATATATTAAAGGTATATGAGTATAAAAAATGACCACAAATGAACTAGAAAATTAGCTGATTTCTAATTCACCTGTGATCATGCCTAATATTACTTAGTAACACTCACCTTGTATTAACTTGTGATTTAAGTATATCACAAGCAAGTTATTTTGTAAACCTTTACATACAACTTTTTTTGAAAATTTTTAGATTCATGTTCCTAACCTCGAAGGACTTTCTTACACGCGTTCTTTCCATGAAGTCGCTGTTGTTTGAAGAACTTTGTTGAGTTCGTCAATGTTTTCAAAACCAGTTGTGCGAAGCCATTCGCGAGCTGCTGCTTCACCATCTTTGATGTAAGCTTCAACTGATCCAGCCCATGTTGCACGGCCACAAAGAACTCCGTTGAAGTTTGCACCTGATTCATGAGCAAATACAAGAGTATCTTGGAAGAGTTTAGCTGATACACCAGCACTCAAGTAGATGTATGGCAAGTTAGTTGCTTCATCTTGTGCTTTGAAGAAGGCTGCTGCTTCTTCACGTGTGTAAACTACTTCACCTTCAGCGAAGCCTTCAACATATTTAATGTTAACAGGAACTTCTACTTTCAAGACATCAATGTTAAAGCGTGGGTCTGAGAAGACTTTCATAGCACCAATAACTTTGTGTGGTTTTACTTTAGCGTATTCTACAGAACCTGCATCAGCAATTTTTTCATCGTAAGCAAGAATTTCAAGGAAGAATGGGATATCTTCAGCCACACATTCAGAACCGATACGTTCGATGTAAGCTTGTTTTTCTTGGTTAAGTTCGTCTGAGCTATCTACATCATAATAAAGCAAGAATTTAACTGCATCTGCACCTTCTTCTTTAATACGTTTTGCAGACCAAACATCCAAGCAGTCTGGTAAGCGTTTTGTGCTTGTTGTGTCATAACCTGTTTTTTCATAAGCAAGGAGAAGACCAGCTTTTTCATCAAGAGCTTTAGTTGCTGGAAGTCCATACTCAGGGTCAAGAAGCATTGATGAAGCGTATTTAGTCAATTCATCTGCTACCAAGACTTTCAGTTCTTCCATTTGAGCCACTGTTGGTTCTTCTGTTTGGTGTTGAGCCATGAGGCGTTTCAAAGCACCACGTTGGTCAAATGCAAGAGCTGAGATGATACCATTTTCATCAGAAAGTTTTTCTAAGCGTGCACGTTTTTGTTCTGTTAAAGCCATTTTATACCTCTTTTACTATTAATTGATCATATAGAGCTTGATAGTTGGCCATGTTGACATGACCAGTTATTTTTTCTTGAGCATTGAGCATACCAAGGACATTTGCCTTGATGAGTAATTCTGCATCCGATTCTTTGTGAAGAAGTCCTGAAGAAATTCCTGCTACAGTAGAATCTCCAGAGCCAACAGGATTTACTACCTGAATTCTAGGAATATCTACCTTGTAGAAAGTGTCACCATGTTTGGCAAAAGCACCGTTGGCACCGAGTGAAACCATAATCCATTCAATACCTGCAAACAAAGGTTCTTGAAGGACTTCTTTTAATTCATCCAAATCCTCAGAAACTTCTCTTCCTAGAAGCTGGGACAATTCCTCATTATTTGGTTTGATGACTGTTGGTTTATGTGGTGATTCAAGAACCGCCTGAAGTGCTGCACCAGAGCAGTCCAAAACAACAGGCTTGCCAGCTTGATTAGCAAGTTCTACCAAGCTCGCATAGTAATCAACTGGAAGGCCAGCCGGCAGACTACCTGAGATGGCTACTACTTTAACTGACTCTAAGAGTTTTTTGAAATGTTCCAAAAAGTCTTGACCTTCCTGTTCCAATACTTCAGGACCTTTTTCAAGAACTTCTGTTTGATTGTCACCGTGGAGAATAGCAATACAATTCCGAGTTTCTCCCTGAATTGAGAAGAAATCTTTCTTTACTTGATCATCGATATGTTCAACCAAAAACTCACCAAGTTTGCCACCCACTAAACCAGTAGCAAGAACAGAATCCCCAAATTCTGAAAGTACTCGGGTAACATTGAGTCCCTTACCACCAGCCGTTTTGGTTACATCAACCACACGATTGACAGTATCAATCTTTAACTCATCCAAGGGATAGGAAATATCAATGGATGGGTTCATTGTGACTGTTAAAATCATAGGTCACCCCTTAGTCGTGGTATTCTCCGCGATCCCATTTTTCAAGGAATTCAGTGAAGAAGTTTGCGTCTGTTTGTCGATCATTGTGACTTTCAACGTGTTCAATTTTCGCAATCAATTTTTTGTTTTCTTCAGATGGTTTATATTCAGCATGGATGAAAGCTTCGATGATATCACACATGAGCAATTCACCAGTAATTTTACCACCAAAACCGATAACGTTGGCATTCAATTGTTCTTTGGCATAAAGAGCTGTAGTCATATCACGAACCAAGGCAGAACGTACACCAGGAACTTTATTTACAGCATTGTTGATACCTACACCAGTACCACAGATACATACCCCAAGATCAGCTTGACCACTAGTTACAGCTTCCCCTACTTTTTTACCAAAGATTGGGTAGTGAGTACGTGTATGGTCATATGTACCAAAGTCAATGACTTCATATCCTTTTGATTTCAAAAATTCTGAAACCGCCATTTTTTCATCTGTTACGATGTGGTCACATCCAATTGCAATTCTCATTAGTTATTCCCTCCGATTAATTATATAAATCTAATATCATTTATCCCTACTCAAGAAAAATCAAGATTAGCTTAGGAAGCGAGCTGCAAGCATAACTGAAGTTAGCTAAAGTGAGCTGACAACAGATTATCTTGATTTTTGAAGAGTATTAGCACATTTTATTCAACATATCGACCCTAATTTGGTGACGTCCACCATCGTATTTACCGTTAACAAATCCTTTAGCGATGTTTTTAGCCAATTCATCACCAACAAGTTGTGCACCCATAGTGATCATACGTGAGTTGTTGTGACCACGAGTCATATAAGCTGAACGTTCGTCAGATACTTCTGCAGCAACCATTCCTTTGATTTTTGTTGCGACCATAAATGGACCAGCTCCATAAGCATCAATCACGATACCAAGGTTTTGTTCTTCTTTGTTTACTTCTGCAGCAACAGCGAGAGTCACATCAACAAAGTCTTGACCTTCAGCTGTAACATCCACAACGTGGAAATTTTCTTTTTCTAAGAAGTCTTTCACAACTTCTTTCAATCTCAAACCTGCAGCATCTGCACCGATAACAATAGACATATTGTATACTCCTTTTTATTTTTTCTATGCTGGATTCCAGCAGTGTATTGGCTGTCTTTAAAAAACAGTCAATTAGTCCTCACAAACATAATATACTACTATTGTTTGAAAAAGTCAACAGTTTATGTTTGTTTTTGTTATTTATTTTTTACTTTTTTATAAAACTTCTATCTCAAAACCTAATTCTTCAACCTGATTGGCTTCTAAGAGACGAACATTCTTCTTATCTTCTAAATGATCTCCTTCTTCAAGGGATGTTGACAAGCCAGACCATGGTTCAAAGGCAATGAAAGGTCCTTTATTCAAAGTTGACCAGATAATGAAGTTTGGAAACTCTGCAAAGTACACTTTCAATCCCTTATCATGTTTCCGAGAACGAAGGGCAATTGTCCTAGATTGTAATTCATCTAAGGTAACTGCATCTGTGCTAAACAAATCATAGCTGAGGTCTACTTCTTTTTGATATTCTAGCCATGGACTTCTATCTTGGAAATCCAACATACCTGTTTCTGGGAAAGGACGTGGAACAGAGCAAGTCTCTGCTTTCTCAAACTCTAAATAGTAATCTTCATAGACTTCATCATCCAGTAAGGGACAATTAAAGCCTGGATGTCCACCAATAAAGTAAGGCAGGACCTTGCTAGTTTCTTTATTGAAAATCTTGTATTGAGTCCGTATTGTCTTGCCAGTAAGGATATAAGTGATTTCTAGGCGGAAATGATAAGGGTAGTTCTGATAGCTATTCTCATCGTCTTCAATTGCAAAAGTTACACTATTGTCTGTCTGTTCAACTAATTCAAATTCTTTCTTTCGAACCAAACCATGACGAGGAATCTTTCCTTTGCTTTCTTGCCCGTTCTCATCTATATAAAGTGCTGTATCCTCTCTCAATGAACCACAAATGGGAAAGAGAACAGGAGCTTGTCCACTCCAATAAGTAGCATCCCCTTGCCACAAATACTCAAGTCCCTCGGCATCTTTTATAGAAGAAAGAGCCCCACCAAAACTGTTAAATTCAACTCTTAATTGTTCTGATTTTAATTCAATTATCATTATTTTCTCCGATTTCTTAATAGTTTATAAAAAACTAGGCTGTCACTCCTAATGGTATGACAACCTAGTTTCAACAATTTACACTCTGCGAAAATCCAATTCAAACTTCGTCAGCGTTGCCTTGCCGTAGATATGGTCACTGA